>NZ_JBSFTP010000044.1:0-59988 GCF_053591315.1 Streptomyces sp. NPDC003042 | reverse complement strand
TCCGTGGGGGGCGGGCCCGCCGGTCCGTTGGCTCCCCCCGTCCGCGCTCCTTTTGTTGCTCCCTTCTGGTTTGGCGTCTGCGGCGGTGCCCGCCGCTCCGGGACCGGCCCCTTCTTCGTCGTCCGATTCCGCCTAGGCCGCCGCGAGCGGGCGGTGCGGGGCGATGATCTGGCCGTCCGGCAGCAGCTCACCGGTGTCCTCGAAGAGCAGTACGCCGTTGCACAGCAGGCTCCATCCCTGCTCCGGGTGGTTGGCCACAGGGCGCGCGGCCTCCCGGTCGGCGGACTCTGATGACGGGCAGGCAGGCTGGTGCTGGCACATGGATGCGTTCTTTCGCTGCGGTGTGGTCTGTTCGCTACGGCTCGATGCGTGGTTCATGGCCGTCCCCCTGGGTCGTCCCCGCACCTGCGGGGAGGATGTCCTCAGTCTTCCCCCACGACGGCTGCTTCGCAGGTATTTCCCGGCAGCTGTCCTCATGGAATGAAGACGCATCACCCGTGCGGGCGGTTCAGGCCAAGTCCCCTGTCATTTCGGATGGTTCGCGGATGGCCCGAGAGGACTAGGCCGTATGGGTCACGCGAGCCGGCGCGATCGAGCCGCGCACGCCGCTCAGGCCGCCGGGGCGGCCAGCGAGGGTGGGACCGGAGGGGCCGGCGGGGTCAGCCGGTGGGTGAGTACGGGCAGCAGTTCGGATACGGGATGCGGCCGGAAGGCGGCGATCCCGGGTGGGGCCGGGGCCAGGGGAACCAGCAGATCCGCGGCGGCGGGCAGACCGGCCGCGGGGTCCGCCCCGACCGCCCCGTGCAGCCACAGGGTCAGCATGTACAGCTCCGGTACGGACAGCAGCCGCGGCTGGTAGCTCTTGGCGAGCGATTCCGCCTGGCGCAGGGCGCGTTCGGTGGCGGCGACGTAGGGGCCCTCGAAGAAGTGGGAGAAGACCCAGCCGTCCGGGGTCAGGCGGGTGTCGGCGGCGGCGACGAAGCGCTCACCGCTGCGGATCAGGAACCGCCAGCCGGTCAGCCGGGTGCGGGGAGGCCTTCCGCCGGCCGCGAGACCGGACGGGTGCAGCCGGTCGAGCACGTGGACCGGAAGCGGGAGTTCTGCGGTCGTCGGACCCTGCACCGCGCGAAGGGCCGGGGTGTGCGCCTCGTGGACGGCGGTAGGAGAACCGAGTGCCGCGAGGACGCTGCGCAGGGCGGGCGCGGGAGCCGGAGTGACATGCAGCGGCATGGGTGGGTCGCCTCTCACTTGGGAGACCTGTGGTGCGGGGGAAGGTACGGACGGGGCTGTCGCATTCTGGGGCCAGAGGGGGGCTGAGGGGCAATGGCCGCGCGCCAACTCTCTGCCTCGATTGCGGAGTTTATACGACACGTGTTCACACGGTGTTTCGACTAGCTGTCCCGCCTATTGTCGACAAGACGCTTACCGGTCCCGCTGCCATGGCATTCATGGCGGATGTACGCGAACAAGCAGCGCTGACCTCGGAGGTTACCAAAAAGGGGCTCGGCTGGAAAGCGTCGGTTATCCGGAACCGGCAAAGTCAGCGCGGAGATTGCACGCGGCGCCTTGCCAGACGAATGTGCCGAAGCGCCCTTCCGGCCATACCGGCGCGCGCTCCCCGCCAGACCGGCCCCCTGCGGCGTTATGGATCACGGCGCTTGGGCATCATCGACCGTAACGCGCGCCTGGATGCACCGGGGCCGGGCGCAGTCGAGGAGGGACGCTTCGATGGGGGAGAAGATCGTGGCAGGCGGATTCGACCTGTCCGATCGGCAGCGGTATCGGAGGAAGCTTCACGAGTGCCTGGAGGGGCTGGAGCGGCTTCTGGCGGAGAAGAGGTTCGATCGCCCCAAGAACATGATGGGGCTGGAGATCGAGCTGAATCTTGCGGGTGCCGACGGTTTGCCGAGAATGGTGAATGCCCAGGTGCTGGAGCGGATAGCGAGCCCCGATTTCCAGACCGAACTCGGAATGTTCAACCTGGAGGTGAACGTACTTCCGCACCGCCTCGACGGCAGGGTATTCGACCAGCTGGCCGAGGAACTGAGCGCCGGGCTGCACTATGCCCACCGGCAGGCCGCGGAGGTCGACGCGGGCGTGGTGATGATCGGCATTCTGCCGACGATCTCCCGCGCGGACCTGGCGCTGGCCAACCTTTCGGCGGTGGACCGCTACTCGCTGCTGAACGAGCAGATCCTGATGATGCGGGGAGAGGACTTCACGCTCGACATCGACGGCGTCGAGCGGCTGACCTGGAGCACGGGGTCGATCGTGCCGGAGGCCGCCTGCACTTCCGTACAACTGCACCTCCAGGTCACACCGGCGCGGTTCGCGGACGTGTGGAACGCGGCGCAGGCGGTGACCGCCGTGCAGATAGCGGTGGGCGCCAACTCGCCGTTCCTCTTCGGGCGCGAGCTGTGGCGCGAGTCCCGGCCGCCGCTGTTCACCCAGGCCACCGACACCCGGCCGCCCGAGCTCCAGGCGCAGGGGGTGCGGCCGCGCACCTGGTTCGGGGAACGCTGGGTGGACTCGGCGTACGAGCTCTTCGCCGAGAACGTGCGCTACTTCCCCGCCCTGCTGCCCATCTGCGACGAGGAGGAGCCGCTGCGGGTGCTGGCCGAGGGCGGGGTGCCGAGCCTGCAGGAGCTGGTGCTGCACAACGGCACGGTCTACCGCTGGAACCGGCCCGTCTACGGGGTCGCCGACGGGGTGCCGCATCTGCGGGTGGAGAACCGGGTGCTGCCGGCCGGGCCGACCGTCGCCGATGTCGTGGCGAACGCCGCCTTCTACTACGGTCTGGTGCGCACCCTCGCCGACGAGCAGCGGCCGGTGTGGACGCGGATGCCGTTCGCGGAGGCGGAGGCCAACTTCGACGCCGCCTGCCGGTACGGGATCGACGCGCGGCTGCGCTGGCCGCGCCGGGGCCGGGCCGGGGGGCTGGTCAGCGTACCGGCGGTGCGGCTGGTGCTGGACGAGCTGCTGCCGATGGCGGCGGCCGGCCTGGACGCGTGGGGCATAGCGCCGGCCGACCGGGACCACTACCTCGGGATCATCGAGGAGCGGTGCCGGCGCCGGGTGAACGGGGCGACCTGGCAGGTGGACACCTACCACCGGGCGCTCGCGAGCGGGCTCGAGCGGGACGCCGCGCTGGCCGCGACCACCCGGCGCTACAGCCGGCTGATGCACCGGGGCGAGCCCGTGCACACCTGGCCCGTCGGGATCGCGGAGGAGGAGGTGGAGGTCACGGCGGTGGTCGGGCGCTGATCCGCGCGAGCCCTGTGAGTCCGTGAGCCCGATGAGTCCCGTGATCCCACCGCGATGAGCCCCGCCGGCCGCCGAGGAGGCAGTATGGGGTGGTCGCGGGATGTCGCGGTGGGATGGCGGGACGGGAGTCGGGCGTGCGGGCGGAGCCGGTGGTCGTGGAGCTGCGCGAGGACGAGCGGCGGGGCGTCCTGCGCACCGAGACGCTGCTCGTACTCGCGCTGTCGCTGGGCGCGAGCGGCGTCTCGTCGCTGATCAGCTTCATCGGCTCGCTCACCAAACCGGGCGGGCTCAAGGACCAGGCCGCCACGCTCAACGGCTCGTACGCGCCGGGCCGGCCCTGGCTCGACCTGGCCTGGCAGCTGTTCGGGATCACGAGCGCGCTCGTTCCCGTCCTGCTGGTCGCCCACCTGCTGACCCGGGAGGGCGCGCCCGGACTGCGGGTGCTGGGCTTCGACCGCACCCGGCCGGTGTGGGACCTGGCGCGGGGCGCGCTGGTGGCCGCCGGGATCGGCAGCGCGGGGCTGGCCTTCTACCTCGCGGCGCGGGCCACGGGCTTCAACCTCACGGTGGTGCCGGAGTCGCTGCCCGACGTGTGGTGGAAGTTCCCGGTGCTGATCCTCTCCGCGGTGCAGAACTCCGTGGTGGAGGAGGTCATCGTGCTGGCCTATCTGCTGCGCAGGCTCGACGGGCTGGGCTGGTCGCCGATGGCCGCGCTGCTGGCCAGCTCCGTGCTGCGCGGCTCCTACCACCTCTACCAGGGCATCGGCGGCTTCATCGGCAATGTGGTGATGGGCGTCGTCTTCGTGCTGGCGTACCGGCGCTGGGGCCGGGTGGGGCCGCTCGTCGTCGCCCACGCGCTGCTCGACATCGTGGCCTTCGGCGGGTACGCGCTGCTCGCGGGCAAGGTGGGCTGGCTGCCCACCCCGTAGGGCAGCCCACCCCCGTGGGGCAGCCCCTGCCGGTCAGGGGGCGGTGAGCAGCTCGCCGTCGATGACCGTGACCGCGTGTCCGGTCAGGAGCGTACGGTCGCCCGCGAGGGTGACGCGGACCAGGCCGGTACGGGCTCCGCCCTGGAGGCCGGTCAGCTCGGTGCGGCCCAGGCGCGCCGCCCAGAACGGGGCGAGCGCGGTGTGCGCGCTGCCGGTGACCGGGTCCTCGTCGATGCCGAAGGCCGGGAAGAAGCCGCGGGAGACGAAGTCGTAGCCGCGGGAGGGATCCTCGGCGGCCGCCGTGGCGATCACGCCGCGGCGTGCGTAGCCGCGCAGGGCCGCGTAGTCCGGGGTGAGTTCCCGTACGGTCCGCTCGTCGGCCAGTTCCACCACGAGGTCCCCGATGTGGGCGGACGTGTCGTGGACCGACTTGATCTCGGCGCCCAGCGCGCGGCTCACTTCGGCGACCGGGTCGACCGGCGTCAGTGAGGATGTCGGGAAGTCCATCGTGATCGTGCCGTCCTCGCGGGCCTCGGCCGTCAGGACGCCGCAGCGGGCGCTGAAGCGGATCGGGCCCCGGGCGGGGTCTTTCGCTGCCAGGCCGTTCTCGTTCAAGACGTGGGCGGTGGCGAGGGTCGCGTGGCCGCACATGTCGACCTCTGCGGTCGGGGTGAACCAGCGCAGCGCCCAGTCGGCGTCCCCGCCGGGTGGCAGGGGGTGGGCGAAGGCGGTCTCGGAGAGGTTCACCTCGGCAGCGACCTGCTGGAGCCAGGCGTCCGCGGGGAAGGGGCCGTCGAGGAGCAGGACTCCTGCGGGGTTGCCGCGGAAGGGGCGGTCGGTGAAGGCGTCGACGATTCGGATGCGCATGCCCCGACGGTAGGGGCCTTACGTGATCACGGACAAAGGCCAATTCGTGGTGTCTGGCCTGGCCCGCGTGGAGTGCTTCGCGTGCTCCTCGTCACTGGTCGCACGGGGACGGGAGCACGCGAAGCGGCTGCGACGGCGGCCGCCGGGCCGGATCCGAGCAGGAGCGCGGCCGGGCCCGGCGCGGTGACGTACGCGCCCCGATCCCGGCGCACCGGCGCGTCGGCGCGGTACGAGGGTCTCAGGCGACCAGGCCGGCCAGCTTGCGCAGCGACTCGTTCAGGGCGGCGGTGGCCGAGTCCTTGAGCTTGCCCGCCATCAGCGAGACGGCGGCGCCCGTGAACTCCCCGTCGATGCGCACCGTGGTGGCCTCGCCGTCCGCGGTCAGGGTGTACCGGGTGAGCACGGCCACGCCCATCGGTCCCTTGCCGGTGATGGCGAAGAGGCGTTCGGCCTCCAGTTCCGAAACGGTCCACAGGACCTCGGCGGGGAAGCCCATCATCTTCATGTTCTCGGCGAAGGTGGACCCGACCGCGAGGGTCTCGGGGCCGCCCTTCGGGAAGCTGGTGTGGGTCATGCTCCACTCGCCGTAGGCGTCCCAGTCCGTCAGCTGGGCCCAGAGCTTCGCGGCGGGCGCCTCGATGCGTGATTCCGCGGTGACTTCGGCCATGCGACCACCCCTTCTCGTCGGGTACGTGCGGCGGAACGTAGTCCCGGCGGCCGGAACATTCAAGGCTGACGACCTGTCAGATGTGACGGCTGTCGGAGACCCGGATGTCGGGTCCGTCTCAACAGGCGTCACGCTCGTGACGGTACTGACCGGCCCTGCCATGATGGCTCGATGCAAGCGTCAGGGAAGAACGCCGGACTGGGCCTCGCCCTCATCTCGGCGTGTGCGTTCGGTGGTTCCGGAGTCGCGGCGAAGCCGCTGATCGAGGCGGGTCTGGACCCGCTGCACGTGGTGTGGCTGAGGGTGGCCGGGGCGGCGCTGGTGCTGTCCCCGCTGGCTTGGCGGCACCGCGATCTCGTGCGGCGCAAGCCGTTGCTGCTCGCCGGCTTCGGGCTGATCGCCGTCGCGGGCGTGCAGGCCTTCTACTTCGCCTCCCTGTCCCGGATCCCGGTCGGCGTGGCCCTGCTGCTGGAGTACCTGGGCCCGGCGCTGCTGCTCGGCTGGATCCGTTTCGTGCAGCGCAAGCCGGTGACGCGGGCGGCCGCGGCCGGGGCGGCGGTCGCCGTCGTGGGGCTGGCCTGCGTGGTGGAGATCTGGGCCGGGCTGAGCCTGGACCCGCTCGGAGTGCTGCTCGGCCTCACTGCGGCCTGCTGCCAGGCCTTCTACTTCGTCTTCGCGGACCAGGGCACCGACGGGGACGACGTGCCCGATCCGCTGGGCGTGATCGCGTACGGCATGATCGTCGGCGCCGTCGTGATGACCGCGATCGCGCGGCCCTGGCGGATGGACTGGCAGGTGCTGGCCGGGGACGCGGCGCTCGGCGACGTGATGCTGCCCGCCCTGGCCCTGCTGGGCTGGGTGGTGCTGATCGCGACCGTTTTCGCGTACCTCACCGGGGTGGTGTCGGTGCGCAGTCTCTCGCCCCAGGTGGCGGGTGTGGTGGCCTGCCTGGAGGCGGTCATCGCCACCGTGCTGGCATGGGTGCTGCTGGGCGAATACCTCTCGACCCCGCAGATCGTGGGCGGGGCGCTGGTGCTGGGCGGTGCGTTCATCGCGCAGTCCTCGCGCCCGGCCCGGCCGGCCCCGAAGGGGACGGCTGACCTCGCTGATCCGCTGGCGCCGGAGCGGGAGACCACGCGCGCCTGAGCTCTGGCAAGAGGATAGGCTGCCGACCATGCCTTCGACTGTGCTTCCCCCTCCCGCCGCCTAGCGCGGGCGGCTGCCAGATGTGACGAGACCCGGCCCGGGAGTTCCCGGGCGGGTTCGCGCTGCCCGCGAAGCGATGACCTGCTTCTCTCATCCTTCACGCATGCGCGGAGACTTTCGTGTCGAACCATTCGCCCGCTGCCGGGCGCAGTCTGCTGTATCTCGTCGTCGCCGGAGCCGCCTGGGGCACCGCCGGGGCGGCGGCCTCCCTCCTCTTCCTGGCCAGTGATCTCGGCCCGCTCGCCCTGTCGTTCTGGCGGTGTGCCGGCGGGCTGGTGGTGCTGCTCGGGGTGCTGTCCGTACGCCGGCCGGGCGCGCGGCGGCGTCCGTCGGGGGTGCGGCGGCCGTCGGCGGCCTCGCTGATCGGGACCGGGCTGCTCTTCACCCTGTTCCAGGCCGCCTACTTCGCGGCGGTGCGCGAGACCGGCCTCGCCGTCGGCACCGTGGTCACCCTGGGAGCGGGCCCCGTGCTGATCGCGCTGGGCGCCCGGTACTGGATGGGCGAACGGCTGGGCCGGGGCGGGGTGGCCGCCGTCGGCGGTGCGCTCGGCGGGCTCGCCGTACTCGTGCTGGGCTCCGGGGACGCGCAGGTACGGCCGACCGGGGTCGGCTGGGCGCTGCTCTCGGCCGCCGGGTACGCCGCGATGACCCTGCGGGCCCGGTCGCTCGGACGGCGCGGGGCGGGCGGGGACCCGCTGGTGACCACCGCGTGGTCGGTGGCGGTGGGCACCGTGTGCCTGCTGCCGCTCGCCGCGATGGAGGGGCTGCTTCCGCACACCGCCGAACTGGGGCGGGTGCTGTGGCTGCTGGTCTACGTCGCCACCGTGCCGACGGCGCTGGCGTACGCGCTCTACTTCACGGGCGCCGCCTCGGTGCGCGCCGCGACGGTGTCGGTGATCATGCTGATCGAGCCGGTGAGCGCGGCGGTGATCGCCGTCTGGCTGCTCGGGGAGCGGCTCACCGGCGCGGTCGTGCTGGGCACCGTACTGCTGCTGGCGGCGGTGGTCGCGCTGATCGGCGCCGAGGTACGACGGCCTGCGGGCGGGCCGGCCGGTGATCCGGTGCCGCGGCCCGCTCCCGAGGCTCAGAGCGCGGTGACGTAGTCCGGGGTGGCGATGCCGGGGGCCAGGTCGGCGGCCGGGACCGGAGTGCCGTACGCCGGCGCGACCGGGACCACGCCCGACCAGAACGGCAGGTCCAGGTCCTCGGCGTCGTCGTTCGGGCCGCCGGTGCGCAGCTTCGCGGAGACCTCGTTCAGGTCCAGGCGGATCACGGCCGTGGCCGCGAGCTCCTTGGCGTTGGCGGGCCGCGAGTCGGCGGAGCGGCCGGGGACCACGTGGTCGACCAGGGCGTCGAGTGCCCTCCGGCGCTCCGCCTCGTCGGTGACCTCGTAGGCGGTGCCGTGGACGACCACCGAGCGGTAGTTGAGCGAGTGGTGGAAGGCCGAGCGGGCCAGCACCAGGCCGTCGACGTGCGTCACGGTCAGGCAGACGGGCAGGCCCGGGTCCGCCTTGCCGGCGGCGAGCAGCGGGCGGGAGCCGGTGGAGCCGTGGATGTAGAGGCTCTCGCCGACCCGGCCGAAGAGGGTGGGCAGGACCACCGGCGCGCCGTCGCGGATGAAGCCGAGGTGACAGACGTAGGCCTGGTCGAGTATCGAGTGCACCGTCTCGCGGTCGTAGCGCGCCCGGTCACGGGAGCGGCTGGGGACGGTGCGGTCGGTGGGCTCGTAGGCGGCGGGCGTGGCGGTCATGATGCGGACTCCGTTGTACTAGTGCATACTTAGCTTTGTGCTAGAAGACTATCGGATCACAGGGCGTCGCGCATCGGACATCGCGGCCAGTGTCGAAACGGGCGTGGGATCGGGCGCGCTGGCGCCGGGAGCGCTGCTGCCACCGATGCGGGAGCTGGCGGGTGCGCTGGGCGTGAACCCGAACACCGTGGCCGCCGCGTACCGGACGCTGCGCGAGCGCGGGATCATCGAAACCGACGGGCGGCGCGGCAGCCGGGTGCGCGCGCGCCCGGTGACCGCGCCCCGCGACGCGCTGCGGATGGCGGTGCCCGAGGGCGTACGCGATCTCGCGCAGGGCAATCCGGACCTGTCGCTGCTGCCCTCCCTGGACAGGGCCCTGGCGGCGGCCGCCCGCCGGTACGCCGAGGCGCCGACCCGCTACGGGGAGGACCCGGTGCTCCCCGACCTCGCCCGCCTCGCCCGGGCCGACTTCGAGGCGGACGGGGTCCCCGCCGGGGCCATGGCGGTGACCTCGGGAGCCCTGGACGGGATCGAGCGGGTGCTGGCCGCCCACCTGCGGCCGGGGGACGCGGTGGCGGTCGAGGACCCCGGCTGGGGCAGTGTGCTGGACCTCGCGCCCGCGCTGGGCCTGCGGGTGCTCCCGGTGGCCGTGGACGACGACGGCCCGGTGCCGGGCGCGGTGGAGCACGCTCTGGCGGCGGGGGCCCGGGCCCTGGTGGTTACGGCCCGAGCGCAGAACCCGACGGGGGCGGTGGTGGGCGCGGCGCGCGCGGAGGTGCTGCGTGAGCTGCTGGCCGGGTGTCCGGACGTGCTCGTCATCGACGACGACCACGGGCACGGGATCGTGGCCCTGCCGCTGTGCCCGCTGGGTGGTGTCACGCGGCACTGGGCCCTGATCCGCTCGACGGCGAAGGCGTACGGGCCGGACCTGCGGCTCGCGGTGCTGACGGGCGACGCGGTGACGATGGACCGGGTCCGGGGCAGGCAGCGCCTGGGGCCGGGATGGGTGAGCCGGCTGCTCCAGTACGCGGTGGTGGACCTGTGGACCTCCGGCGCGGTGGACCGGGCGGCGGTGGCGCGCTCGTACGGGGAGCGGCGCGACGGCCTCGTCGCGGCGCTGGCGGAGCGGGGGGTGCGGGCGAACGGGCGGAGCGGGATGAACGCGTGGGTGCCGGTCGCCGACGAGACGGCGGTGGTGACGCGGCTGCTGACGGCGGGATGGGCGGTCGCGCCGGGTGCCCGCTTCCGCGTGGAGTCGGGGCCCGGCGTGCGGATCACCGTCTCCGAGCTGGGGATGGGAGAGGTGCCCGGCCTGGCCGACGCCGTCGCCGCGGCGGTACGGCCGCTACCGGGCGGCCGCTTCGACTGACCCCCGGGGCCGGACGGGGTCGGCCCCGGGGGTCAGCGGAGCTCCAGGAGCCCGCCCAGCGTGAAGACGAGTCCGCAGAGGGCCACCACCGTGGCCATGCAACGCTAGACCTGAGCGGACATGACCCGCGGGGGCGGGCCGAGGTCCCCCCGGGCGTGCATGGCCAGCTCCGCGTTGGCCGCCGCCCGGCGTTCCAGGGACACGGCCGATCCGCGGACGTTCAGCGCGACGCAGCGCACCCGAGGAGACGGAGGGGACCTGCGGTCAGAAGGACGAAGGCCAAGCTCAAGAGGTGCCCCCAGGCGGTGTGATGATCGTCCGGAGGCTAGCAGGCCTCAGGCGGTCTTCTGTGGGGTGGGGCGGGGGCGGCGGGACTGGGTCAGGGCCGCGCCCGCCAGAACGATGGCGGCCCCGACCGGGGTGTTCCAGTGCAGCTGCTCCCCGAGGACCAGGACGCCCGCCGTGGTGGCGATCACCGGGATGAAGTACGTGACCATCTGCGCGGTGGTCGGGCCGACCTCCGACACCAGGCCGTACTGCATCTGCAGAGCCATCCCCGTACCGAGGGCGCCCAGCGCGATCACGGCGAGGGTCGGCCACAGCGGGAAGGAGGCCGGGGCGGAGGTGAAGACCGCGCTGACGGCGGCCAGCTGGACGGTCGAGACCAGGAGCTGGGCCCCGGTCAGCGCCACCGGCGAGCCCGGGGTGCCCGCCAAGGTGCGGCGTACGTAGATCCAGCCGATGGGGTAGCACAGCGAGGCCAGCAGGGCGAGCGCGGTGCCCTTGGCGTCGACGCCCGCGAAGCCCTGCCAGGCGCCGAGCACCGTCAGCACGCCGAGGAAGCCGATGCCGAGGCCCGCGAAGCGGCGGCGCGTCGGGCGGTCCTCGGAGAGGGCGACCAGCGACAGCGCCATGCCCCACAGCGGGGACGTGGCGTTGCAGATGCCGGCCAGGCTCGACGGGATGGTCAGCTCGGCGTAGGCGAAGAGCGAGAACGGGACGGTGTTCAACAGCAGCGCCGCCACGGTGAGGTGGCCCCAGGTGCGCAGGCCGCGGGGCAGCGGCTCGCGGCGTACCAGCAGCACCGCGAGCAGGGCCAGCGCGCCGAAGAACACCCGGCCGAGGGCGACCTGGAAGGGTGCGAACGCCTCCGTGCCCACCTTGATCAGCAGGAAACTGAAGCCCCAGACCACCGAGAGGACGGTGAAGCGCAGGCGCCAGTCCAGGCAGGTGCCCGTGCCTGTGCCCGTGCGCGTGCCGGTGCTCTGCCGGGCGGACGTCGCGGGAGCGGGCGAAAGGTCGGGGGAGGCGGCGGGGCGGGAGGTGACGGGTGCGCTCATGCGCCCTACTCTGCTGCGGGTGATCTCGTAGGACAAGCGAGACTTCCTGCAAGGGACGACGTAGCATCGCTTACATGTTGAATCTAGAGCGGCTGCGCACCCTCGACGCGCTCGCCCGCCACGGGTCGGTCAGCGGCGCCGCGGGCGGGCTTCATGTGACCACCTCCGCCGTCTCCCAGCAGATGGCCAAGCTGGAGCGGGAGGTCGGCCAGCCGCTGCTCGCCAAGAACGGGCGCGGCGTACGGCTCACGGACGCCGGGCGGCTGCTCGCCGATCACGCCGCCCGCATCATCTCCCAGGTGGAACTCGCCCAGGCCGACGTGGAGGCCCAGCGGGGGTGCGCGGTGGGCGAGTTGCGGATCGGCGCCTTCCCGACCGCCATGCGCGGGCTGCTGCCCCACGCGCTGACCGACCTGCGCGCCGGCCATCCGGAACTGCGGTCGCTCGTACGGGAGCAGGAGCCCGAGGCGAGCATGGCCGCCGTCGTGCGCGGGGACCTCGACATGGCCCTGGCCATCGACTGGTACAACAAGCGGATGCCGGTGCCGGCCGAACTGACGCGTGCGCACCTCCTCGACGACGCGGTCGACATCGCGGTCCCGGCCGGGCACCCGTTGGCCGACCGCGGGCAGATCTCCCTCGCCGAGTTCGCCGCCGACGACTGGATCTCGTGGAACGAGGGGCAGTTCTGCCACGAGTGGCTGGTGTTCACCCTGCGCGGCGCCGGCATCGAGCCGCGCATCGCGTACATCGCCGAGGAACACCACACGCAGCTCGCCTTCGTGGAGGCCGGGCTGGGCGTGTGCGTGACGCCCCGGCTGGGCCGGGGGCCCGTCCCGCCGGGGGTCAGACTGCTGCCGGTGTGTGACACCGTACGGCGCCATGTGTACGCCGTCTGGCGCACCGACGCCGGACGGCGGCCCTCCATCAGGGCCGCCGTCAAGGCACTGCACGCGGCGGCGGCCCTCGTCCAGAGCTAGGACGGAGGCGAGGTCTTCGGGCGCCGGATCTTCGGGCGCCGGATCTTCGGACGCCGGATCCTCCGGGGCTAGATCTTGCGGAAGTCCCACGACACGACCGACTCCGGAGTGAGGCGGATCCAGGCGTGCAGGCCGTCGTGCGGCATCTCCTCGAGACGGAAGTTCTTGAGCGGGAAGAGGCGTTCCGGCTCCGCCAGTTCCGGGCACGGCTCGCCGGTACGGGGGGCTTCGCCCACGAAGACGGCGGTGCCGGACAACTCGACCCCGCGCAGTTCGTCGTACGACTCGCCCGAGTCCACGACGACCGAGATCCGCGGATCCGCGCGCAGGTCGGACCAGCGGCGGCTGCGTGTGATCGAGTACAGCCACAGGGAGCTGCCGTCCCAGGCGAACCACAGGGCGCCCACGTGCGGGCGCCCGTCCGGGGAGACCGTGGCGACCCGGCAGGTCCGCTGCTCGCGCAGGAAGGCGTCCACCTCCTCGTCGCTCATCATGATGCGACGCCCCCTGCGCTGCGTACCGTCCGAGCGAGTGCTCTCCACGCGTGTCTCGTCCATCGGTCCCGCACCCCTTCACATCTGACTATGTGTCAGGAATCATGAGGGCTCTTCGGCCGCCACGCCAGGGGGAGCCATGCCGGATCTCGATCCCGCCACCACCGCGCTGCTCACCGTCGAGTGCCAGAACGGCGTCGTCGGCGAGGAGAGCGCCCTGCCCGAGCTGGCGAAGGAGGCGCGGGACTCAGGAATGCTGGGGCGGGTGGCCGCGCTGGTCGACGCCGCGCGCGGGGCCGGCGTGCAAGTGCTGCACGCCGTCGCCGAACGGCGGTCGGACGGGCTCGGGGCCAACTCCAACGCCCGGCTGTTCCGGGCCGCCGGGAGGCTTCCCGTACGCCAGCTCGCCGGGAGCCGGGCCGTGGAGATCGCGGCCCCCATCACCGTGGCCGAACGGGACCTGGTGGTCCGCCGGCTCCACGGGCTCTCCCCGATGGCCGGAACCGACCTGGACGCCCTGCTGCGCAACCTCGGCGTCCGCACGCTCGTCGTGACCGGGGTCTCCTCCAACATCGCGATCCCGAACACCGTCTTCGACGCCGTCAACCTCGGCTACCAGGTCGTGGTTCCGGCCGACGCCATCGCCGGCGTGCCCGCCTCCTGCACCGCCGAGGTGATCCGCAACTCACTCGCCCTGGTCGCGGCCGTCACCACGGCCGAAGCGCTGATCAAACAGTGGGCTCCCGCGCGTTGACCCCCGTAACCTGGGCGGATGCTGTCCGAAGTGATCGCGACCCGCTACGTCACGCCTCTGCGTGAGGGTGGCTCGCTTCCGGGGATCGTCGAGGCCGATGATCTCGGGACTTACGTCATGAAATTCACCGGAGCCGGCCAGGGCCGCAAGACCCTGGTCGCCGAAGTCATCTGCGGGCGCCTCGCCCAGCGGCTGGGCCTACGGGTCCCACGGCTGGTGCAGATGCAGCTCGACCCCGTCATCGGGCTCGGCGAGCCCGACGAGGAGGTCCAGGAGCTGCTCAAGGCCAGCGGCGGGCTGAACCTCGGCATGGACTACCTGCCCGGCTCGATCGGCTTCGACCCGCTCGCGTACCGGGCGGACCCGGTCGAGGCGGGGCGTGTCGTCTGGTTCGACGCGCTGATCAACAACGTCGACCGGTCCTGGCGCAACCCGAACCTGCTGGTCTGGCACGGGGACATGTGGCTCATCGACCACGGCGCCACGATGATCTGGCACCACAACTGGCCGACCGCCGCGGCCGCGGCCGCCAAGCCCTACAACGCCTCCGACCACGTCCTGGCCTCTGTCGGCCCGGACATCGAGGCCGCGGCGGCCGCGCTCGCGCCGCTGGTCACCGAGGAACTGCTCACCGAGGTCACCGCCGACGTCCCGGACGAGTGGCTGGTGGACGAGCCGGGCTTCGACTCCACGGACGCGCTGCGCCGCGCCTATGTGGAGGCACTGCTGCCGCGCGCGGCCACTATCCACGAGAGGATCTCGATGAAGGCGGAGGTGAAGGCCCCGTCGGGTCCGCCCGGCTGGCTCACCGACCGCCTCACCGAATGGCCCCACAAGATCAACAAGAAGAAGAGCGGCAAAGAGTGACCAAGCGGGACGTGTTCGAATACGCGCTGGTGCGCGTGGTGCCCCGGATGGAACGCGGCGAGTGTTTCAACGCCGGCGTCATCGTCTACTGCCGGGCGCACTCGTACGTCGCCGCCCGCACCCACCTCGACGAGGCGAAGCTCCTGGCCCTGGACCCCGAGGCCGACGTGGCCGGGGTACGGGCCGCCCTGCACGGGGTCGAGGGGCTGTGCGCGGGCGGCGAGCGGGCGGGGCAGGCGGCGGACGACGACGCGGGCCGCCGGTTCCGCTGGCTGATCGCCCCGCGCAGCACGGTGGTGCAGCCGGGGCCGGTGCACACCGGTCTGACGACCGACCCCGCCGCCGAGGTGGAGCGGCTGCTGGATCTGCTGGTCCGCTGACCGGCGGCTCCGGCGGATGCCGGACCCCCTGCCCACCATCCGGTGCGGCGCCGTTGCGATGCCCCTGGCGGGGCCGCGTACGCCTGCTCCGTTGACACGGAGTGCCAGGGCTCCTAGCGTCTCCTCAGCTGAAGCTACTAAGCGGTTGCTCACCTTCGGGCCGCCGCTTCTCAAGGGCGAGGAGATCCAGCATGTCCACCACCGAGCAGCGCGTCGCGATCGTGACCGGGGCGGCCCGGGGCATCGGCGCGGCCACCGCCGTGCGCCTGGCCGCCGAGGGCCGGGCGGTCGCCGTACTCGATCTCGACGAGGCCGCCTGCAAGGACACCGTGGAGGCGATCACGGCGGCCGGCGGCAAGGCCCTGGCCGTCGGCTGCGACGTCTCCGACAGCGCCCAGGTGGAGGCGGCCGTCGAGCGGGTCGCGCGCGAACTCGGCGCCCCGACCATCCTGGTCAACAACGCCGGCGTGCTCCGCGACAACCTCCTCTTCAAGATGAGCGACACCGACTGGGACACGGTCATGAACGTGCACCTGCGCGGTGCGTTCCTCATGGCGCGGGCCTGCCAGAAGTACATGGTGGAGGCCAAGTTCGGCCGCATCGTGAACCTCTCCAGCAGCTCGGCGCTCGGCAACCGGGGCCAGGCCAACTACGCCGCCGCCAAGGCCGGCCTGCAGGGCTTCACCAAGACCCTGGCCTTCGAACTCGGCAAGTTCGGCGTCACCGCCAACGCCGTCGCCCCCGGCTTCGTCGTCACCGAGATGACGGCCCAGACGGCGGCCCGCGTCGGCATGGGCTTCGAGGAGTTCCAGGCGGCCGCCGCCACCCAGATCCCGGTGCAACGCGTGGGCCGCCCGGACGACATCGCCAACGCCATCGCGTTCTTCACGGGCGAGGCCGCCGGCTTCGTCTCCGGCCAGGTCCTGTACGTGGCCGGCGGCCCGCTCAACTGACGAAAGGCAGGGCGTGCGTCATGACGTACGAAACGATCGACAGTGGCAAGGCAGCGCTGATCACCGGTGGGAGCCGGGGCATCGGCTACGGGATCGCCGAGGCGCTCGTCGCCCGGGGTGACCAGGTCTGCATCACCGGGCGCAACGAGGACGCGCTCAAGGAGGCCGTCGAGCGGCTGGGGGCGGACCGGGTGATCGGTGTCGCCGGGAAGGCGCACGACGAGGCCCACCAGGCCGTCGCCGTGGAGCGCGCGATGGAGGCCTTCGGCCGCGTCGACTTCCTGGTGAACAACGCGGGCACCAATCCGGTCTTCGGGCCGATCGCGGACCTGGACCTGGGTGTGGCGCGCAAGGTCTTCGAGACCAATGTGATCTCGGCGCTCGGCTTCGCCCAGCGGACCTGGCACGCCTGGCAGAAGGACAACGGCGGGGCCATCGTGAACATCGCCTCGATCGCCGGCCTGTCCGCCTCTCCCTTCATCGGCGCGTACGGGATGAGCAAGGCCGCCATGGTCAATCTCACCCTCCAGCTCGCGCACGAGATGGCGCCGGGCGTCAGGGTGAACGCCATCGCGCCCGCCGTGGTGAAGACGAAGTTCGCGCAGGCGCTCTACGAGGGCCGGGAGCAGGAGGCCGCGGCCGCCTACCCGCTCGGCCGGCTCGGGGTCCCCGCCGACATCGGAGGCGCCGTCGCATTCCTGACATCTGCACAAGCGGAATGGATCACGGGGCAAACTCTCGTCGTCGACGGGGGAATGTTTCTCAATGCCGGGGTGCACTGACCGATAATCGGACGCATTTGCCTCCCAGGGGGAGGCGAATGCGTACCGAACATGCACGTAATCGGTCAAGTGCCTCACGAAACCTGCCCATTGGATTTGTGAGGCTCTGCGGTAGGGTCTGCCGCACCCCTGGCTGATCGAGGAGCGTGCACGTGTTCAACCGGACCAGATGCCTGCAGATCACTGCGGCCCTTGCGTCCATATCCCTGCTCGCCGGCTGCGGTCTGTTCTCGGATGACGGTGGCGACGACGCGAAGAGGATCGTCGTCGGCACCACGAGCGCACCGAGCAACCTCGACCCCGCGGCGGCCTGGGACGGTTCGTGGGAGCTGTACCGGAACATCTACCAGACCCTCCTCGCGTTCCCGACGGGCAGCACCAAGCCCCAGCCGGACGCGGCCCAGAGCTGCGAGTTCACCGACTCCGCGAGTCAGGCGTTCCGGTGCACCCTGCGCAAGGGCCTGAAGTTCTCCAACGGCGAGCCATTGGACTCCAAGGCCGTCAAGCACTCCCTCGACCGGATCCGGACCATCGGTGACCGGGTCGGCCCGAAGGACCTCTTCGGCAACCTGGAGCGGATCGAGACGCCGGACGCGCTCACGGTCGTCTTCCACCTCAAGGTCTCGGACGCGACCTTCCCGTACGTGCTCGGCTCGCCGGCCGCCTCGCTGGTCGCGCCGAAGGAGTACCCCGCCGGCAAGGTGCGGTCCGAGACCGGGATCGTCGGCTCCGGTCCGTACGTCCTCGACTCCTACAAGGAGGGCGGCGAGGCGGTCCTCAGCCGCAACGAGAGCTACACGGGCTTCGCCAACCGCCGCAACAACGGCGTCACGATCCGCTACTTCACGGACTCTCCGAAGATGGTGGCGGCGCTCAAGGCCAAGGAGATCGACGCCACCTACCGAGGCCTGTCCGCCCCGGAGATCAAGGACCTGCAGAGCCCCGCGTCGAACGACGCGGGCGTCCAGGTCGTCGAGAACGTCGGCGCCGAGATCCGCTACCTGGTCTTCAACCCCAAGGACCCCCAGGTCAACAAGCTCGCGGTGCGCCAGGCGATCGCCCAGGTCATCGACCGCGGGGCGCTCGTCACCAAGGTCTACCAGGGCACGGCCGAGCCGCTGTACTCGATGGTCCCCAAGGGGGTCGTCGGCCACAAGACGCCCTTCTACGACAAGTACGGGGCCCCGGACGTCGTCGAGGCCAGGAAGATCCTCAAGGACGCCGGGATCACCCAGCCCGTCGAACTGACCTTCTGGTACACCACCGACCGCTACGGCGCCTCCACCGCGGACGAGTTCACCGAGATCAAGCGGCAGCTCGACGAGAGCGACCTCTTCAGGATCACCCTGCGCGGGCAGCCCTGGAAGGTCTTCCAGGAGGGCTACAAGAACGGCGAGTACCCGATCTTCGGCCGAGGCTGGTTCCCCGACTTCCCGGACCCGGACAACTTCATCGCGCCGTTCGTCGGCAAGGAGAACGCGGTCGGTACCCCGTACGAGCCCGCCCAGATCCTCAATGAGCTGCTGCCCAAGTCCCGCCGCGAGGGCGACCGCTCGGCCGGCATCAAGGAGTTCGAGCAGGCCCAGCAGATCTTCGCCCAGGACGTCCGGCTGCTGCCGCTGTGGCAGGGCAAGCTGTACGTGGGAGCACGCGAGGACATCGCGGGCGCCGAGCGGTCCCTGGACCCGCAGACCGCCATGCAGATGTGGGAGCTGTACCGCAAGACCAGCTGGTGACGGCGGCGGACGGGCGGCCGCCTCGCGGCGTTGTCAGTGCCCCCGGGTAGGTTCTGAGCAGTTGCACGAACTTGTACCGGAGGTTGTCGACGTGACCCAGATGCTGCCCGAGTCCTGGCTCCCCGCTATCGGTGGGGAGCTGGACCAGCCCTACTTCAAGGAACTCGTCGAGTTCGTCGAGAAGGAACGGGCGAACGGGCCGGTCTACCCGCCCCGCGAGCAGGTCTTCGCGGCCCTGGAGGCCACGCCGTTCGACCAGGTGAAGGTGCTGGTCCTCGGCCAGGACCCGTACCACGGCGCCGGCCAGGGGCACGGCCTGTGCTTCTCCGTGCGGCCCGGGGTCAAGGTCCCGCCTTCGCTGCGCAACATCTACAAGGAGATGAAGGAGGAGCTCGGCCTGCCGGTCCCCGACAACGGGTACCTGATGCCGTGGGCCGAGCAGGGCGTCCTGCTGCTCAACGCGGTCCTCACCGTCCGTGAGGGCGAGCCCAACTCGCACAAGGGCAAGGGCTGGGAGAAGTTCACGGACTCGGTGATCCGCGCGGTGTCGGACCGCTCCGACCCGGTCGTCTTCGTCCTCTGGGGTGCCTACGCCCAGAAGAAGATCCCGCTGATCGACGAGGAGCGGCACGTCGTCGTCAAGGGCGCCCACCCCTCGCCGCTGTCGGCCAAGAAGTTCTTCGGCTCCCGGCCCTTCACGCAGATCAACGAGGCCGTCGCCGCCCAGGGCCATGAGCCGATCGACTGGCGCATCCCGAACCTGGGCTGACGCCACCCCGCGCCTCGGCGCCAGAGCCGGTGCCTCCGGTTAGCTTCTTGATGATCAGACCGGAGCAGGTCTGGCAGGGCAAGCAAGCCGGAGGCCGCGGTGACGGAGCAGCAGCAGGAGGCGTCGGAGGACGCCGTCATGACCAGGATCGGCCAGGCGGTCATCCTGCTGCACGCCGGTGACCGCGAGGAGGCTCGCAACCGGCTCGGCGAGATCTGGTCCGAGATCGGCGAGGAGGGCAGCTCCCTCCACCGCTGCACGCTGGCGCACTACCTCGCCGACGCCCAGGACGACCCCGCCGAGGAACTCTCCTGGGACCTGCGGGCCCTGAGCGCCGCCGATGGGCTCGGCCGCAAGGGGCGCGAGGGCCGAGAGGGCCGCGAGGTGTCCCGCGGCCGCTCCGGACCCCATCCGGCGGTGCGCGCCTTCTACCCGTCGCTCCACCTCAGTCTCGCGGCCGACTACGTCAAACTCGGCAGGCCGGAGGCGGCCCGGGTCCACCTCGCGCGGGCCCGGGCGGCCACCGGCGCGCTGTCCGACGACGGATACGGGAACGGCGTACGGGCCGCCATCGCCCGGCTGGAGCGGCGGCTCGCGGCGGAATCGGGCGAGAGCCCCCGGCCGTTCCCGGAACAGTCCCCGTAGAGCGCGGCGCGAGCGGGGTGCGGGGAGGCGGCTCAGCCGCCGTGGACGCCCGCGCAGATACGGGCCTCCGGGCTGTCCGGGTCCCAGCGCCCGTGCCGGCGGCCCAGCGCGCACACGTCGGCGGGGCGAACCGGCAGCTCCCGGATCAGCTCGCGCGGCACCTTCGCGTCGGGCCGGACGGGCTGTGGCCGGTCCCCAGGGCGCCCTTCGGGCCGCCGGCCGGGCTGCCGGGGCTCCGGGATGTCCGGGACCGGCGGCGCGGCCTCCACGGGCCCTCCTGAGGCGCCGGGCCCCCGGCGCTGCTCGGAGCGGCGGGCCGGGGCGGAGGCCGCCGGGTGCGCCGACCGCTCGGGGGCCGCCTCCAGGGCCTCCAGGGCCGGTGCGCGGACGACCACCGGGGCGGCTCCGGGCCCGCCGCGCGGCTGGTGTCGCGGGGGAGCTCCCGCGGAGGGGGCCGCCCCAGGCTGCGAGGCGGGGGAGGGGCTCACACTCACACAGCCGGAGACAGCCGAGACGGCACAGGCGACTCCGAGCAGCAGCGTTGTCGTGGTTCGGGTTGGATGCACCCGCGCAACTCTGCTGTGCGAGGACCCCGTTGCGAAAACCCGCAGCCGATATTCACCCCGCACGGGTGACGGGGAAGCGGTGTCCGGCGGACAGCGGACAGAAGGGAGGAGGGCAGCCCTACTCGCCCGTGGCGCCGTCGAGGTGTTCGCGCAGCAGGTCCGCGTGCCCGTTGTGGCGCGCGTACTCCTCGATCATGTGGGTGTAGACCCAGCGCAGGCTGAACACCTCACCGCGGTGGTGGCTGGCCGCATCCGACAGCAGGTCGAGGGAGCGGCCCGACACGGCCTGCCGCGCCAGCTCGACCTCGGTCTGCCACACCTGCTCGGCCGAGACCCAGGTGTCCTCGTCGGTGAAGTGGAAGTCCCCGTCCACGTTGTCCTCGGTGGAGTACAGCTCGGGCAGGTCCTCGCCGAGCATGATCTCCCGGAACCAGTACCGCTCCACCTCCGCCATGTGCCGTACGAGGCCCAGCAGAGTCAGCTCGGAGGGCTTGAGCGCGGCCCGGCGCAGCTGCTCGTCGGCGAGGCCCGAGCACTTCCAGACGAGGGTCGAGCGGTGGTAGTCGAGCCAGCCGTCGAGCATGTCCCGCTCGTTCGCGGTGGTGGAGGGCTCGGCACGATGGGATCCAGTGGCAGTCATGGTCACATCCTTGTCGAACGCGGCCCCGCCCACCAGGGATTAAGCTTCCGGCGTCCCCCCAAGGAACAAACCAGGAGGCTCCCGGTGAAGGTCGGCGTCATCGGACTCGGCGACATCGCCCAGAAGGCGTACCTGCCCGTCCTCACCACCCGTCCCGGAGTCGAGCTGCACCTGCAGACCCGTACTCCCGCCACGCTGGAGCGGATCGGCGAAACGCACCACATCCCCGCGGAGCGGCGGCACACCACGCTGGACGCGCTGCTCGCGCAGGGGCTCGACGCGGCGTTCGTGCACGCGCCCACCGCCGTCCACCCCGAGATCGTGGCGCGCCTGCTGGCCGCGGGCGTCCCGACGTACGTGGACAAGCCGCTGGCCTACGAGTTGGCGGACTCCCGGCGCCTGGTGGAGCTGGCGCAGGAGCGCGGGGTCTCCCTCTTCGTCGGCTTCAACCGCCGCCACGCGCCCGGGTACGCCCAGTGCGCCGACCACCCGCGCGAGCTGATCATCCTTCAGAAGAACCGGGTCGGGCTCCCCGAGGACCCGCGCACGCTGGTGCTCGACGACTTCATCCACGTCGTCGACACGCTGCGCTTCCTGGTGCCCGGCGAGGCCCACCACATCGACGTCCGTGCCGTGGTGCGCGACGGGCTGATGCACCAGGTGGTGCTCCAGATGTCCGGCGACGGATTCACCGCGCTCGGCATCATGAACCGGCTGTCCGGATCCACCGAGGAGATCCTGGAGGTCTCCGGGCAGGACTCCAAGCGTCAGGTCGTCAACCTCGCGGAGATCATCGACCACAAGGGCCAGCCGACCGTTCGACGGCGCGGGGACTGGGTGCCCGTGGCCCGCCAGCGCGGGATCGAACAGGTCGTGGACACCTTCCTGGAGGCCGTCGCGGCAGGCAGGACGCTCAGCGCCCGGGACGCCCTGCTCACCCACGAGCTGTGCGAGAGGGTGGTGCTGACGGCTCTGGAGCGGGCTTCCCGGGCCTGAAGACCCGCGGCCCGAGTGCCCGGGCGCCGCGCGTCACGCAGTACACCGCCAGGGCAGCCAGGGCGGCCGCCGCCGGCCAGTTCCCGAAACGGACGTAGAGGGTCGTGCCCCGGGCGAGCGGTACTTCGTACACGGCCGCCGTGCTCGCCGAGGTGGGCAGCGCCGGGCCGATCCGCTCACCCGACGGGCCGTGCACGGCGCTGACGCCGGTCAGGGTGGCGTGCACCATCGGGCGGCCGCTCTCCGCCGCGCGCAGCGCGGCGAGCGAGGCGTGCTGGGCGGGGGCCCAGCTGTCCTGGAACGACGAGGTCGCCGACTGCGCGACGAGCAGGCCGGCGCCCTGGCGGGTCAGATGCCGGCTCATGTCGGGGAAGGCGGACTCGAAGCACACCAGGGGCCCCACGCGCGGACCTCCTGGCAGGTCCATGACCACCGGGCCCTCGCCGCGGATCCGGTCCTCGCCCGCCGCCTTGCCGAACCAGGTGACCCAGCCCATCACCGAACGGGCCGGTATGTACTCGCCGAAGGGCACGAGCCGCGTTTTGTCGTACCGCTCGCCCGTGGGGCCCTGGGGCCCGATCAGCAGGGAACTCTTGGAGATCCCCGGCCGGTCCGAGCGCCGCGCGTCCACATTGACCAGCAGCGGCGCGCCGGCCTCCGCCGACAGGGCCGCCAGCCGCCGGGACAGGTCGGGCCTGGCCGCCAGGTCCGCTCCGACACCGCTCTCTCCCCACACCACCAGGTCAGGATGCTGCCCCGTCACGGTCCGCGTCAGCCGCTCCCCGGCCGTGAACCGCCGATCCACGCTGTCCGCCCCGGCCACCACACCCGGCTGTACGACGGCCACGCGCAGACTCCCCGACACCTGGGGCCGTGGTGCCCACAGCGACACCAGCCCCGTCAGCACGGCACACCCCGCCACCCCGGCCACCGCCGCGACCCGCGCCCGGGGCGCCACGGCCAGCAGCACCACCGCACAGTTCACCGCCACCACCAGCAGGCTCACCAGCCACACCCCGCCCACCGAGGCCAGCCGCAACGCCGGCGCCACCTGCCACTGGCTCGCCCCCAGCAGCCCCCACGGCCCGCCCAGCCCCTGCCACGACCGGACCAGCTCCGACAGCAGCCACCCCGCCGGTACGAGGACCAGCGAGGCCGCGGCCCGGCCCGCCGACGGTGCCCCGCCGAGCAGCGCCCGTACCAGCACGGACCACGGGATCCACAGCACGGCCAGCAGAGCGGCCACCAGGATCAGGAACACGTGCAGGCTGGGCAGCAGCCAGTGGTGCACGGCGATGACGAAGCCCACGCCGCCGAGCCAGCCCTCCAGAGCCGCACGCCGCCCGGTGGGGGCGGAGCGCAGCAGCAGCATCCAGGGCACGAGGGCGACGTAGGCGAACCACCACAGCGCGGGGCCGGGGAAGGCGAGGCACGGCAGCGCCCCGGCGGCGACCGAGGCCGCCGCACGCCACCACCGGGTCCGCTTCGCGAGCATGACGCGCCTCCGCTTCCAGTGTGGGACCGCATCCGCCGAGCCGCGGGTCAGGCCGAGACGTGACGCCACTTCTCGTGCACGGTGACACCGGTGAGCCGCCAGCCGTCGCGGGTGCGGGCGAGCGTGAAGGCGTAGCGCCCGGCGGCGACGAAGTTCGGGGCGGTGACGGCCTTATCGGGTTCGTCCCCGGCCAGCCGCATCGGATTGAGGAAGTCCGCCCGGACGCGCGCCGAGTCCCCGGGGGAACCGTCCAGTTCCTCCAGTGTGATCAGCCGGTTGACGATGAGGTGCTGACGCACCGGGAACAGCGCCATGGTCTCGGCGAGCCAGTCGGCGACTTCCGCGGCCGGTCCCTCGACCCCGCCCGCCGAGCGGTAGTCGGCCCGCCCGGCCGCGGTGAAAAGGCCGCGGTAGGCGGCCCAGTCACCGTCGTCGACGGCCGCCGCGTACCCCGAGACCACCTCGTCGATGGCCAGCCGGTCCATTACCGCCGCCAGGTCCACACGCTGCGTCATCGGGTCAGTGTGGGGGTGCGGGCGCCCGAGGCCAAGGGGCGTGCGGTCCCCGGATCTCGCCACGGGCGGTCAGCGGCCGGAATGCGCCTCCCGCTGCCGCACCACGACCAGGAACGCGTCACTGTCCAGGTCCATCACCACCTCCGCCGGTACGCCCTCGCGCAACCGCTGCGCGGCGTACTCCTCGGCGGGCCAGCTTCCCCGCGGACTTCCGGCCGGAAACCGCTCCAGCACCACTCGACTCATGGGAAACCCCCTGCTCCTCTGCCTTCAGGCCGCTCCAGTCACCGACACTCCTCACGAACAACGACGTGAAGGCCGCCCGGGAACGTTCCCGAGCGGCCTCCGGTTCACGCGAAGGGGGTGCGCAGCGGTCTGCCTAGCCGGCGGACTCGCCGGCGTGCGGGCTCAGCACGTCCGTACCGATCAGCACGAACAGGACGACGCCGAGCACGATCCGGTAGATCACGAACGGCATGAAGCTCTTGGTGAAGATGAACTTCATGAACCAGTTCATGCGTCGAGGTCCTGAGCGGCTTTGACCTGCTGTTTCCACCACTTTTCAAGATCGAAACAGAGAGCAGTGGGAGATGGCACATTCCAGAGCTCTCCCTCGCTGGCCACGAAGCGCAGCCACCTGGTTTGCAGCGAATCGGCGATCTCCTGCTCCATGGTCAGGGTAACGTGCGAGTAGAGACCTTCCACGCCGGCGACCTCGTGGCCCATGCGGGTCTCCACGGCGATGCGACTGTGTCGATCTTCGTCCAGCCACTCCTTGCCGCCGTGACGAAGCAGGTACAGCCGCTTCCCGGCGTACGCGGTCGCAGGGACCTCCGGAAGGGGACGGCGGGAGGTGACCAGCTGGGGCTGGTTCAGGCGGACCCTCTCGAACTCCTCGGAGGCCGGTCGACCGCGCGAGACCGGCTGCCAGTAGGAGTAGCTGAAGTTTGCGTTGGCCAGCAGCCCGCCGCCAATGGCCGGGAACAGGTACTCGTGGTCATGGGTGGCGAGGAGCGCCGTGAGCCTTTTTCATCTTCAGCCTTAGCTGGCCAGATGCAGGGTGAGGACAGCCTGAACAAGGCTCGTGATGCGGGTGGTCGAGCAGCGGAGCTTGCGGAGAAGCCGCCAGGACTTGAGGGTGCGACGGCCTGCTCGACCAGGGCCCGGATTTTCGCGTGGGACCGGTTGACGGCCTGCTGGCCTGTGGACAGCGTCTCCCACCGGCCGCGGTAGGGAACACGGACCGTGCCCCCGGCTCCTTGGTATCCCTTGTCGGTCCGTCTATGACGTCCGTGCGGCCCGCGGGCTTGTGTTTGCCCGAGTAGAACGGTCGGTCGACGGCGATACGGTCGGCCCCGGCCGCATGATCCGGCAGGGGCGTTCTACCAAGAAGCCTTCGACGTCGTACGAGCCCAGGCAACCACCCGACGGTGCGACGTCATGTTCACCGGCAGCGGAGGAGACGAGGTCAACGCCCACCACTCCAGGACCGATGCGGGGAACTGCCGACGCATGAACCCGTCCCGTGGCTCGGTCCGAAGGCGGTCCGCGCCCTGGCCGAGGTGAACGAGCACCCGGCGCCCATCCCCGTCCTGCCGGTGCCGACCCTGATGGCGTTCGGGGTGCACAACCCAGGCTTCCTGCGGGCCGGCGTCTGGCCGGTGAGCCCGCTCGTACACCCGCGGATCGTCCGCTTCATGGAGCAGCTGCCGCACGAGTACAAGCGAGGCAAGGCGCTGTTCCGTGAGCGGATCAGGCGGGCGGGACTACCGGAGTCGGTGGCGTCGCCGGCCGAACCGGAGAACTTCCTGGCCGTCCTGGAGAAGGGGCTGCGCTCCTACGGCTTACCCGGGGCCTTGCGGGAAATTACTAAGCCGCAGGTCAGCATGGTCGTCGTCAGTGACTGACGCTTGGATGCATCCGACAGCCTGCTCAGCCCTCACTGCATGCGACGCCAGTTCGGCGGAAGAGCTCGTGACTGGCTTGGCCTACTGCACCTGGTCCGCGAGGGTTCTGGCCAGGTTGCTGACGCCTTCCCGGTCCAGGGAAGTCCTCCCCGACGCCGACCAGCAGGAACGCGTCCCCCCGCCGTCAGTCTTCAGCCCTTCCCGCCTTGAACCAGGGAGCGAGCGGCTTCTGAAGCGGCCTCCCTCGGCTCAGCCCTTCGTGACCCGGGAGCGGAAGGCGTCCACGGTCAGCGTCTTCTCGGCGGCGGGAAGGGTGATGGTGAACTTCTCCCCGAATGAGTCGTAGGTCGTGGTGCTCGTGCGCCCGTCTCGCAGAGACTCCAGCATCAGCAGTCTCTGCCGGCTGTTCTCGATGAAGTAGACGTCCTTGGCCTTCCCCGCGGTGACTTCCACGGCTGTGGCCCGCTTGCCGTCGACGGTCCGGTCCTTGTCCGGTGTCAGGCGCCCCGTGTCCGCGATCTCGTAGTACATCTCGCAGCCTGGATCCGCCGTGGTGGTCACGTAGGCGGACCTGAGCTGCGGCGGAACGGTGATCTGTTGGCCGCGCTGCCGCAGCGCCTCGGCGAACAGGTCGGCGCTGGTGTAGGAGGTGCCGTCCTTGCAGTAGATGTCGCCCGACACTCCGCCGGTGACCTCCACGTGGAGACCCTGGGACGGGTCCGACCATGTCTCCTGTTTGCCGCCGACGAATGCGGTGGTGGTTCCGGTCGAATGGAACGACTCGTTCTGCATCTGGGTGTTGGCGGTCTTGATGAGAGCGACCGCGTCCGCGTCGGGTGTCTGCCCGTCCCCGTCACCGCACCCGGCGAGAGCTGCCGTGAGCATGACGGACAGAGCGATGGACCGGGCGACGTGGTTCTTCGTGAACATGGGTTGGGCAGTCTCTTTCGGATCGGTTCCGGCCAGCGTCTTCTCGTGAAGCCGTGCGGTGGGCGCAGCTCGGCGCCTTGACCGCAACCGTGACGAAGCCACCTGCGGCGCCGACTCGGGAAGGCTCCACCCCACTGTCAGCGTCACATGCGGATCAGTCGGCATCACTGCCGTTGTTCGGCACAGATGGCCGTCCCCCAGTGCCGGAATCAGGAATGCCTGAACACCGCGACCACGTTCTTCAACAGGGCCCTACGTCTGGGCGACTCGAAGCCCGTGGCGACACGCCTCCCGCCCAGGTGTTCCACCCCGTACCCCCGGCCCCGCCGCGTGGGAACCTGGAGCCCTCGGGGCCCTCGCTCTGGCAGCCGTGGCGGCGGTGTGGGTATCCGCCCGACAGATTTGATCACGAGGCCGGCGCATCGGCACCCTCACCACCGAGAGCACCCCGGCGGCGGCCTGGTCATTTCCGCCAGCCTTGCCCTGCTGACCGTCACCAAGGCCCCCGCCGAGGCCGTGGTGTTCGAGGCCGTATCCGACTTCGGCACGGTCGGCCTGCCGACCGGGATCACCGCCGACATCCCGGTGTCCGGTCAGCTGATCCTGATCCTTCTCATTTTCGTCGGGCGCCTCGGGCCGATCACGCTCGTCTCGTCGCTCGCCCTGCGCGAGCGGACCCGCCGCTATCAGCTAACCCGAGGAGCGACCCGTCGTTGGGTAACTACCTGCACTCTCTGCGCCGTCGCCGCAAGGTCTTCTGGACCTCCGCAGCCCGGCCGCCACCAACCAGCGCGTTGCCGTCATCGGCCTCGGCCGGTTCGGCAGCTCCCTGGCCCACGAACTCACCCGCCGCGGCTGGGATGTCCTGGGCATCGACACCGACGCCGCCCTCGTCCAGAAGCACAGCGACGTCCTCACCCACACGGCCGTCGCCGACTGCACCGACCCCGAGGTCCTGCGTCAACTGGGGGTACACGAGTTCACCAGCGCGGTCGTCGGCATCGGCAACGACATAGAGGCCAGCATCCTCATCGCCTCCAACCTCCTGGAGGACGGTGTCCCCAACATCTGGGCCAAGGCCATCAGCCGCCAGCACGGCCAGATCCTGGAGCGCCTTGGCGTCCACCACGTCGTCCTGCCCGAGCACGAGATGGGCGAGCGCGTGGCGCACCTCGTCACCGGACGGATACTCGACTTCATCGAGTTCGACGACGACTACGCCCTGGTCAAGACCATCGCCCCCGCCGCCGCCACCGGCGTCCCCCTCGGCGAGAGCGCCGTACGGAGCAAGTACGGCGTCACCTCGTCGGCATCAAGCGCCCCGGCCAGGACTTCGCCTACGCCACGGCCGAGACTGTGGTCGAAAGAGGCGACGTCGTCATCGTCACCGGCAAGACCCGTGCCGTGGAGGCCTTTGCCGAGCTCAGCTGATCCGCTGCCTTCGGCCTGCCAGAAGGGCAGTGGGCATGTGCCGCACCGTCATGCTGGGCGCAGGGCTCGGAACGCCTCGTCGACCAAGGCGGGCAGGTCGAGGGTGCCGTTGCTTTCGACCCAGGCGGCCAGGGCGGTGGTCACGGCGGCGAGGGCTGCCGCCGCTACGACGCGGGTGGCCAGGTCGCTCTCGTCGGGGGCGCGTGATCGGAGGGCGTCGGTGAAGAGCCGCTGCGTGGCGTACTGGTTGTCCCAGGTGCGGGCGCGCAGGGCCGGCGTCTCGAGGATGAGCCGGGTGCGGACGAGCAGGGCGTCCTTGCCGGTGGCGTACACCGCCTCCAAGCCCTGGCTCAGGGCGTTCCGGAGAGCGGTGAGGCTGTCCTCGTGCGGCGGTCGCTCCTGAATGAGCCGGGCGATCAGCGGGTCGTAGTCGTCGGATTCGACGACGGCTTCCTTGGTGGGGAAGTGCCGGAAGAACGTCATGTGGGAGACCCCGGCCGCGGCGGAGATCTCCTCGACGGTGGTGTTCTGGTACCCCTGCGCCAGGAACAGCCGCAGGGCCTGCTCCTGGATCGTCCGGCGGGTCTGCGCCTTCTTCCGTTCACGCAGCCCGGGAGTCGGCGTGGGGGACGTGCTCATGTGTCTACCGCCTCCGGATGTTCTCAATGCTCACTGCCTCGTGCCGTTGTCGAGTATGCGGGTCAGCGCCTTGTCCAGGGCGGCCGACGATGTTCCGCGCCAGGCCAGGTGGGCGTCGGGTCGTACCAGCATGGTGTGCCGGCGGCTCTCCGGCACGGTGAGCGGGATGACGCGGTCCGCGCCGAGGTGGCGTCGGACGACCGCCTCGTGGTCGGCGCGGGCCGCTCCGGGAGTGAGCAGGGCCCAGCCCGCGCGTAGCTCTTCGTAGAGGCGGGTGGCGGTGCCGTCCCGGCGGATGCAGGCGCGGTCGGGTACGCGGTCGCCGGGCCACGGGGTGGAGCCGGGGAGGTGACGGCCGGTCCCTAGCGGGCCTCGGCGGTAGGTGAGGGTGAGCTGGGAGGACTTCTCCCAGAGCCGGCGCTGCACGAGGGGCCGGTTCAGCAGGGGGACGAAGAGGTGATCGCGCAGGGCCCGCGCCCGTGCGGTCTGCCCGAGGACCATGCCGGTCATGGCGCTGGTGGATGCCAGTACCTCGCGTGCGATGGGTCTGCGTTCGGCCTCGTAGGTGTCGAGCAGGCCGTCACCGCAACGGCCGGCGGCGACCAGGGCGAGCTTCCAGGCCAGGTTCTCGGCGTCACCCAGGCCGGTGTTCATTCCTTGGCCGCCGAAGGGGCTGTGGATGTGGGCGGCGTCGCCGGCGAGCAGGATCCTGCCCTGGCGGTAGGACGAGGCCAGGCGCCGGTGGATGCGGAACGTGGAGGTCCACAGCACCTCGCGCACGGCGCCGGCGGGAATGCCCGCCTCGTGCAGGAGCAGCTCCGCCAGCGTCGGCATCGGGTCCGCGGCGGATCCGGCCGGCGCGGGCGCCATCAGCCGCCACACGTCCTCGCCCGGGAGGGGAAACGCCCCGAGCATCGTGTCTCCACGCAGCCAGACCGCGACCGTGTCCCGCGGGATCGGCAGACGGGCCGTCACATCGGCGAGCAGGAAGCGTTCGACGACAGGCACACCCGGGAAGCCGATGCCGGCGGCCTTGCGTACGCGGCTGTGCGCACCGTCGCATCCCACCAGCCAGTCGGCCCGCTGCTCGCCATCGGGGAAGTGGAGGGCGACCCGGTCGGTGGTCTGGCATACGTCCAGCAGCTCGCGACCCCATTCGACCTCGACGCCAATTGCGGCCAAGCGGTCCCGGAGCCGGGCCTCGACCTCGGCCTGGGACATCAGCAGCCCGGGCCTGGTCACCAGCTTCGTGGGCTGCCCCACCGCGAGCCGTGCCAAGGGCATGCCGTCGACGTACGTGACGACGTGCGCGATCCGCACCGACCGCTCGGGCAGGTCGCCGAGCGCCCCGAGACGGTCGAGGACCTCCGCCCCGCGAGGCTGCAGACCCAGGGCCCGCGACGTCACCGCCGGCCCAGGCGCCTTGTCCAGCACCCGGACGAACACTCCCGCGGCGCCCAGTCCACAGGCCGCGGCCAGTCCCGTCGGCCCGGCCCCGACGATCACGACCGTCGTTGAGGGCATGACCCACCGCCTTTCGTTAGTTCCTAACTGACGTTAGGAACTAACGTTACTGCGCGCCGCCCGATACCACGCCGACGGCGTCAAAGGGGCGTAAAGATTGCCGATCACCGGCAATGTGGATGGGCGTACGCGAAGGGCAGGATGGGCTGAGGCCGGAGGGGGTGCGAACCCTGTGCCGGAAACCGGAAACCTGCATTCCCGATGGGGGTGCCCGGCCGTGACGCCTTGGGAGGGGATGACGCGTGGACGAGTTCATCGCTGCCGCACTCGGTTTCCCCACCGTGCTGTTCACCGCGGCCCTCGTTGTCGTCCTCGGGTTCTGGTTGCTGGTGCTGTGCGGGGCAGCGGATCACGACGGCTTCGACACTGATGCCGGTGGCGGCGCTCTGGGTATCGGCGGTGTGCCCGTCACGGTGTCCGCCTCGCTGCTGGTCGCCGTGGCCTGGTTCACGAGCCTCTCCGGGGCGGTGCTTCTTGCCCGTACGGGGTGGCCTGGCACCTTGGTCCATTTCCTCGGCGCTGTCCTGATGTTCGCTTCGCTGTTCTTGTCGTGGCGCGTGACGCGCGTGCTCGTACGGCCGCTGACGAAACTTTTCCCCGACGAACCCGGGCCGTCCCGGCTGGACTTCGTCGGCCTGACCTGCATCATCCGCACGGGGCGGGTGGACGCGGGCTTCGGCCAGGCCGAGGTCACGGCAGGGGACGGCTCCACCGCGCTCGTCCAGGTCCGCCAGTACGGCAGTGATCCGCTCACGCTCGGCAGTACCGCGCTGCTCTACGCGTACGACGACGCCGGCGAGTTCTTCTGGGTCGCGCCCTTTGACGCGGTGCTCGACCCACGCGGCTGATCGGCCGCTCCTTCTGCCTTCCCGGGCTTCTCAGCTTCCACTTCTCACGTGGGGATTTCTCATGGATGCCATCTCAATGGGCCTTGGCACGCTCGTCCTCGTCGTCCTCGTCCTCACGATCGCCGCACTGATCGTCGTGACCCGGCTGTTCCGCAAGGTCGAGCAGGGCAAGGCGCTGATCGTCTCCAAGATGCGGAAGGTCGACGTGACCTTCACCGGCCAGGTGGTGCTGCCCGTGCTGCACAAGGCCGAGGTCATGGACATCTCGGTGAAGACCATCGAAATCTCCCGGACCGGCCGCGACGGTCTGATCTGCAAGGACAACATCCGCGCCGACATCCGTATCTCGTTCTTCGTGCGGGTCAACAAGACCGTCGAGGACGTCATCAAGGTCGCCCAGGCCATCGGCACCCAGCGGGCCTCCGAGAGGGAGACCTTGCAGGAGCTGTTCAACGCCAAGTTCTCCGAGGCGCTCAAGACGGTCGGCAAGCAGCTCGACTTCACCGACCTCTACACGATGCGCAACGAACTGCGCGACCGGATCATCCACGTCATCGGCACCGATCTGAACGGCTACAGCCTGGAGGACGCGGCGATCGACTACCTGGAGCAGACACCGCTGTCCCAGCTCGACGCCGGCAACATCCTGGACGCCCAGGGCATTCGCAAGATCACCGAACTGACAGCGGTCGAGAGCGTGCGCACCAACGAGTTCCGCCAGCACGAGCAGAAGGAACTCACCCGCCAGAACGTCGACGCCCGCGAGGCCATCCTGGAGCTGGAGCGCCGGCAGGCGGACGCAGAGAGCAAGCAGCGCCGTGAGATCGAGACGGTGCGGGCGCGGGAGGAGGCGGAGACCGCCAAGGTCGTGGAGGAGGAGCGGCTGCGGGCGCAGAGCGCCTTCCTGAAGACGGAGGAGCAGCTCGGCATCCAGCGCGAGAACCAGGCGCGTGAGGTGGCCGTCGCGCAGAAGAACCGCGAGCGGGTCATCGCCATCGAGAACGAGCGGATCGAGAAGGACCGCCTGCTGGAGGTCATCGCGCGGGAGCGGGAGACACAGCTGACGAGGATCGCCGCCGACAAGGAGGTCGAGACCGAGAAGCGGGACATCGCCGAGGTCGTCCGCGAACGCATCGCTGTGGACCGTACGGTCGCCGAGCAGGAGGAGTCCATCAAGCGGCTGCGGATGGTCGAGGAAGCCGAGCGGACCCGGCAGGCGATCGTCATCGGCGCCGAGGCCGAGGCCCAGGAGAAGCTGGTCAAGGACATCAAGGCCGCAGAGGCGGCGGAGCAGGCGGCCGTGCACCGGGCGGCCGAGGAGCTCACCCTCGCGGAGGCCCGCAACAAGACCGCCGACCTGGACGCCCGCGCCAAGATCCGCCTTGCCGAGGGCATCCAGGCCGAGGCCGCCGCCGAGGGCCTGGCCGCCGTCGCCGTACGGGAGAAGGAAGCGGACGCCATCGAGAAGACCGGCCGCGCGGAGGCCGGGGCCACGACGGCGCGGCTGAAGGCGGAGGCCGACGGAGCCCGCGAGATGGCGCTGGCCGAGGCCGTCGCCATCGGCGAGAAGCTGAAAGCGGAGGCCGAGGGCCTGACCGAGAAGGCGGCGGCCATGGCCGCCCTCGACGAGGCCTCGCGCGGGCACGAGGAGTACCGACTGCGGCTGGAGGCGGAGAAGGAGATCCGGCTCGCCGGGCTGGATGCGCAGCGGCAGGTGGCGGAGGCTCAGGCCACCGTGCTGGCGACGGGTCTGGAGAGCGCCGACATCAGCATCATCGGCGGCGAGTCGGCGTTCTTCGACCGGATCGTCGGGGCGATGTCGATGGGCCGTGCGGTGGACGGGTTCATGGAGAACTCGCAGACCGCGCAGGCGCTGGCCGGGCCGTGGCTGGACGGCTCCGGCTCCTTCACCGAGGACCTGACGAAGGTGCTGGGCTCAGTGTCGACCTCCGACGTGCAGAACCTGACCGTCTCGGCCCTGCTGATGAAACTCATGCCGACCGGATCAGGGCAGCTGGAAGAGCTGATGGCCAAGGCACGGCAGCTGGGGCTGGCCGACCTCCCGGTGAGCAACCTCGCCGGGCCGACGGGTGCCGTCCTCAACGGCACCGCCAAGAGCTGACCGCCACGGGGGTGCGGTCAAACAGGTTGCGGAGCCGCCGCGGAGGGGGCGGCGGCTCCGCAACCGCACACCATCTTGTACACGAGGGAGCTGGAGCACATGACCACGGCCACGGCGATGGACGCGGGGACGTACGAGGTGCTGCGCGACCGACTCTCGGCACAGGCCGGTGAGCTGGCCCGGCGCACGGAGGGCCTCAACACCGCCCGGATCGCAGAGTTCGGCGGGTCCGGGCTCACCCTGTCGGGCTCCGATCGCCTGCGCACCGAGGACAACCGGGCACCGCGCGACATCGTCGCCGTCGGCGAGCTGCTGCTCTTCGGCTACAACGGCTCCTCCGGTCAGGGGCCCGAGAAGTCTGTCGGGGACGTACTGGCCCTGTACGACCGCGACCTGAACCCGCTCCCCGACGAAGCCGCGCCCGGACTCCTCGACGACCCCGGTTTCCTCAGGGAGTTCGGTGCACTGCACCGCTACTACCAGGGCGCGCGGCTGCTCCAGCTCCGCCGCGTCGACGGCAAGCTCCTGGCCGTCTTCCAGACCGGTGAGCAGACCGAGGACATCCGGGTCCTGCGCTGGTCCCTCACCCCCGCCGGCGAGGCACGGTTCCTCGATGCCCAAGGGGAGCGCGACCATGTCTTCCCGCCCGCCCACGATGTCGAGTGGCGGGAGACCACCCGGGACGACCATGTTCTGGGCCGCCACCCGCACACTTCCATCGACGGGCGGCTCTTCGTCTCGACGGTCGGCGGCGCGCTCACCGTCAAGACCGAGAACGACACCGAGACCGGCGAGGGCATCCACCGCGAGCCGGTCGACGAGCCGCTCCAGTCGCTCGCGGACGCGGAGGTCGCGTACGCCACCGTGGGTGCGCTGATCCTGCTCCGGATCCGCCCGTACAAGGAGGAGACCCGGCGCCACCTGGTCTTCAACACCGTCACGAACTCGGTCGTCCGCCTCGACGGCATCGGCCAGTCCTGCCGCCGGCTTCCGGACGACCAGGGCATCGTCTTCCCCGGCGGCTACTGCCTCACCTCCGGCACGGTGAAGACCTTCGACACGGACACGACGGACCTGGAATTCGAGCGGGCCGTGCGTTCCCCCAACGGCGAGGACGTGCTGTTCGCTTTCCACGCCCGCGCCGAGGGACGCGGCCTGCTGCTGCCGTACAACCTGATCCGCAAGGAGGTCGCCACCCCGATCGACTGCCACGGCCACGCCCTCTTCGACGACGGAACCCTCGTCGTCCTGCGTGCCCATGCCGCCGAGCCCGCCCGTATGCACCCCGTGCAGATCTGGCACACCCCCTACACCTCCGACACTCACCCCATCTCCTCGGGCAACGGACCGCTCACCCGCATCGGCAACGCCGACCTGGTCCGGGGCATCGCCGACTGCCTGGCCATCGCCCGGCAGGCCACCGAGACCGGAGCCGCGCCCACCGGGACGGTGTACGAGACGCTGCTCGCCGCATGTGTCCGGGCCGCCGACCGGTTTCCCTGGCTCGGTGACCCGGAGACCGGGGACCTGCACAGCCCGCTGGAAGAGGTCCGGTCCACCGCTGAGCAGGTACTGGAGGAGTTCGGATGCGTCCAGGCCCTCACCCGGCAGGCCGCGGACGCGCTCGCCGAAGCCGCTCAGGCCATCGCCCGGCTGGTCCGCCGCATCCGCGGCGAAGCCCCGGCCACCGCCGAGGAGTGGATCGACCGCATCACCGAACTGCGCCGGGCGCAGGGACACCTGGTCACCCTCAAGGAGATGCGGTACGCCGATACCGCGGCCATCGAGGCCCTGACCGCAGACGTGTCGGCAGACATCGCCTCCGCCGCGCAGCGGGCCGTGGCCTTCCTCCAGCGCGAAGACGCCTTCACCGGCTACGCAGCCGAGGCCGAACAGTTCACCGCCGACGCCGAGGCGATCACCACCGTGGCCGAGGCCGCCCCGGTCGGCGAACGGCTGGAGGAGCGGACCTTCGGCCTGCAGACTCTCGCCGAGGTCGTCTCGGGCCTGGAGGTCGGCGACGCGACCGTGCGCACCGCGATCCTCAAGCGGATCGCCGAGATCCTCGGGTCCGTGAACCGGGCCCGCGCCACCCTCGCCGCCCGCCGCGGCGAGCTCCTCGACCGGGAAGGGCGAGCCGGGTTCGCGGCCGAGTCCGCGCTGCTGGGCCAGTCCGTCACCGGCGCGCTGGCCGCGGCCGCCACGCCCGAGGACTGCGAAACCCAGCTCGCACGCCTGCTGCTCCAGCTGGAGAACCTGGAATCGCGCTTCGCCGAGCACGACGGCTTCCTCGCCCAGATCGCGGAGAAGCGGACCGAGGTCCACGACGCCTTCTCGGCGCGCCGGCAGACCCTCCAGGACGCCCGCGCCCGGCGCGCCGAGGCCCTGGCCGACTCCGCGCGCCGCGTGCTGGAGACCATTGCCCGCCGGGCGTCGGCCCTGGAGAGCCTCGACGAGGTCAACACGTACTTCGCCTCCGACCCGATGGCGGCCAAGGTCCGGCGCACGGCGGACGAACTGCGCGCATTGGGCGACCAGGTACGGGCGGAGGAACTGGACGGCCGCCTGCTGGCCGCCCGACAGGAAGCCGGACGTGCACTGCGTGACCGCAGCGAGCTGTTCGAAGCCGACGGCAAGACGATCCGTCTGGGCCGCCACCGCTTCGCCGTCACCGGCCAGGCCCCCGAGCTGACACTCGTACCCCACCCGGACGGCCTGGCATTCGCTCTGACCGGCACCGACTACCGCCGCCCCGTCACCGACCCGGAGTTCGCCGCAAGCCGGCCTTACTGGGCCCGGACACTGCCCTCCGAGTCGCCCGAGGTGTACCGCGCCGAGTACCTGGCCGCACGGCTGCTGGCCGAGCACGGAGCCGAGACGCTCGCCGACGCCGACCTGGAAGGGCTCGTGCAGCGGGCCGCCGAAGCCGCGTACGACGAGGGATACGAACGCGGCGTCCACGACCACGACGCCGCCGCCCTACTCCGCGTGCTGCTGCGCCTGCACGAGAACGCCGGACTACTGCGCTACCCGCCGCCCGAGCGCGCGGCCGCCACCCTCTTCTGGGCCCACGGCACGGCGGAGCAGGAACGCGACTCCTTCACCCGTCGCGCCCTGTCCCTGGCGCGGGCCCGCGCAACCTTCGGGCTCGCTCCGGCGATCGGCACTGTCCAGAACGAACTGGCCGAAGCGATCCACACCTTCACGCCCGGCGCGACCGATCCGGCTCGCTCCGCCGAATACCTCTTCGAGGAGCTGACCTCCGGACCGGCCGGATTCGCGGTATCCGCCGCCGCCCGCACCCTGCTGGACAAGTTCCGTCGCAGCGTGGGCACCTCACCGTACGACGAGGACCTCGCCGCCCTCCCCGATCTGGCCGTACGCCGGCACCTCGTCGAGGGCTGGCTCACCTCCTACGCGGCGGCCTGCGGCGAGGACATCGATGCGGGCGACATCGCCGAGGCCGCAGCCGTCGAACTGTGCCCGGCGCTGAAGCGCTACGACGCCACCGGCGAGACCACCGCGACCGTCACCGGGCTCCTCGGCGCCCACCCGCGGATCACCGGGCGCTCCCTGGTCCTGCGCCTGGACGAGTTCCTCGCCCGCACCACCGACTTCGCGAGCACGGCCGTCCCGGGCTTCCGCGCCTACCAGCAGCGCCGCGCCGCCCTCCTCGCCTCCGAGCGCACTCAGCTGCGCGTCGACACGTACCGGCCCCGGGTCATGTCCTCCTTCGTCCGCAACCGGCTCGTCGACGAGGTCTACCTTCCCCTCATCGGCGACAACCTCGCCAAGCAGCTGGGCGCGGCCGGGGACGCCAAGCGCACCGACAGCAACGGTCTGCTCCTGCTCGTCTCACCGCCCGGCTACGGCAAGACCACGCTCATCGAGTACGTCGCCGAACGCCTCGGGCTGCTCCTCGTCAAAGTGGACGGGCCCGCCCTCGGCCACCACACCACCTCGCTCGACCCGGCCGAGGCCCCGGACGCCGCCTCCCGCCGGGAACTGGAGAAGATCGCCTTCGCCCTCGCCGCGGGCAACAACGTCCTGCTCTACCTGGACGACATCCAGCACACCTCGCCGGAGCTGCTGCAGAAGTTCATCCCGCTCTGCGACGCGACCCGCACCCTGAACGGGCACGACCTGCGCGGCAAGCGCTTCGCCGTCTGCATGGCCGGCAACCCCTACACCGAGTCCGGGCAGCGCTTCCGCATCCCCGACATGCTCGCCAACCGCGCCGACGTGTGGAACCTCGGCGACGTCCTGACCGGCAAGGAGGACGCCTTCGCACTCAGCTTCGTCGAGAACGCCCTGACCTCGAACCCGGTCCTCGCCCCGCTCGCCGGACGCGACCGCGCCGACCTGGACCTCCTCGTACGGCTCGCCGCCGGCGACCCCACCGCCCGCCGAGACCGCCTCACCCACCCGTACGCCCCGGCGGAGGTGGACCGGATCCTGGGGGTCCTGCGGCACCTGCTCACGGCCCGCGAGACCGTCCTCGCGGTCAACGACGCCTACATCGCCTCCGCGGCCCAGAGTGACGCGAGCCGCACGGAACCGCCGTTCCAGCTCCAGGGCTCCTATCGCAACATGAACAAGATCGCTGCCCGGATCTCTCCGGTCATGAACGACACCGAGCTGACCGCCGTCATCGAGGACCACTACACCGCAGAGGCCCAGACCCTCACCACAGGAGCCGAGGCAAACCTCCTCAAGCTGGGCCTGCTGCGGGGCAACCTCACGCCCCGCCAGACAGCCCGCTGGACCGAAATCGCCACCACATACGTCCGCGCCCAGGCCCTCGGCTCCACCGAGGACGACCCGCTGACCCGGGCGGTCGCCGCCCTCGGCCTGCTCGCCGACCGTGTGGCCGCCGTGGAGAGCGCCATCACCCGCGCGACGGACCCGCGCCACCTACTCGCCCTCCCCGGAGGGCGGCACGCGGCCCGGGACGAACCCGGGCAACGACCCTGAGAGCCTGCTCGTGTCGCCTCAGCTGCCCGCCCGTACCGGGCAACCACCGACCAACTCCTTTTTCGGCACCACCCCTCGCCGGATCGCGGAGTGCCCGCGACGCCGGCGAAGACACCGAAGCCGACGAGGACGAAGACCAGGAGCCGGTGAAGACCACCGGCTGACCGCCCCCGCGGCCCGGCTCCTGAGCGGGTCCGTACACACCTCGCGCCTTGGTGTGTACGGACCCGCTCACCTTGTTTTTGCAGGTGAGGAGCCACCTGGCGGCATCAGCGGATGGCCGATAGGGTGTAAAGAACGCGTCAAGACGGCCACCGTGCCGCAGCGCGGGGTGTGCCGGGAAGTCTGGTCGGCGTCCTAGGGGCCGTGTGCCCATTTCCTGCCGACGCCCCGGAGGTACCCCCGTCATGACCGCACCGCGCCAGCGCACGCTGTTCGGGCTGCTGCCCTGGCCCGAGCGTCAAGCCGTCGCCGAAGCCCTGCGCACCGAGACCATCGGCGGCATGGTGCTGCTGGCCGCCGCAGTGGTGGCGCTGGTCTGGTCGAACACCCCCTGGAGCGAGGCGTACGAGCAGATACGCGACTTCCACTTCGGCATACCCGCACTCGGCCTGGACCTCTCCGTGGGGCACTGGACGGCTGACGGACTGCTGGCGGTGTTCTTCCTCGTCGCCGGCATCGAGCTCAAGCGTGAACTCGTCGTAGGCGAGCTGCGTACTCCCGCCACCGCTGCCCTGCCCGTCATCGCCGCCCTCTGCGGCATGGCCGTACCCGCCGCGCTGTACGCCGTCACCGCGGCGGCCGGAGGCGGCAGCCTGGACGGCTGGGCCGTCCCCATGGCTACCGACATCGCCTTCGCGCTGGCCGTCCTGGCCGTCATCTCCACTCACCTGCCTGCCGCCCTGCGGGCCTTCCTGCTGACGCTGGCCGTCGTCGACGACCTCGGTGCCATCCTGATCATCGCGCTCTTCTTCACCTCCGACCTGAACCTCTGGGCGCTCGGCGGGGCCTTCGCCGGACTGGTCGTCTTCTACGTCCTCCAGCGGTTCCGGGTGCGCGGCTGGTGGTGGTACGTCCCGCTGGGCATCTCGATCTGGGCCCTGATGTACAACAGCGGCATCCACGCCACCGTCGCCGGCGTCGCCATGGGCCTGATCCTGCGCGCCACCCGCGACAAGGGCGAGGCCGCCTCCCCGGGGGCCCGTGTTTCGCACCTGGTGCACCCGTTCTCCGCAGGCGTCGCCGTGCCGCTCTTCGCGCTCTTCGCGGCCGGTGTCAGCATCTCGGGGGACGCGCTGGCCGAGGTTTTCACCGGCCCCGAACCGCTCGGTGTCGTCGTCGGCCTCGTCGTCGGCAAGATCCTCGGCATCTTCCTCGGCACGTACCTCGCCGCCCGCTTCACCCGCGCCCGGCTCAACCCCGACCTCGCCTGGGCCGACGTCCTCGGCCTCTCCGTCCTGGCCGGCATCGGCTTCACCGTCGCCCTCCTCATCGGGGAACTGGCCTTCCCGGGCGCCGCAGTCGGCGAGCACGTCAAGGCCGCCGTCCTGATCGCCTCCCTCACCGCGGCCGTGCTCGCCGCCGTCCTGCTCCGGCGCCGGAACAAGATCTACCGGCGCCTGTACGAGGAGGAAACCAATGATGCCGACGCCGACGGCATCCCCGACATCTACCAGCGAACCCCTGCGACCGGCGCCAACGACTGACACGAAGGCGAGGGCCGGTGGGCACGACGCTCCTCGGGCTGGCGATCGTCATCCCCGCCCTGGTCATCAGGACGGCGGTCGCCGAGCTGCGAGATCCCGGGGCCGGGCGTCGGCAGTGGCTCTTTCTGCGAGATCGTCGCGCCCTGGGGGTCGGGGCGGCGGTGGCGTTTGTCCTCGCTCTGGCCGGCTGGCGGTCGGCCGGGGCACTGGCCCTGCCCTGGGCATTGGTGGCGGGGGTCTTGGTCGCGTTCACCATCGGCGGCCGACCGCCCGCAGGCTGAACCTCGCGCGCCCGTCGGCGTCAGACGGTTTCGGCTGCCGTGAGGAGGCGTTCAAGCAGCTGCGCCGCCGTGATCACCCCGTGCAGCCGGCGTCGGCCTGGTCCGTGCTCGATCACGGCGACGAGCGGGCTGCGCGTACGGGCGATCGCATCGGCGATCTCGACTGCCGTGGCGTCGGGCTCGACCTCCGGAAGGAAGGGCGGGCCATAGGGCAGGCAGTCCGCGATCTGCCTCCCGGCAAGTCCCTCGCCGAGCCGGTCTGCGTGGGGTTCATCGATCACCGCGGCCAGAATCTGGTCGGACTGCACGTATCCGGGGACGAGCATCCTGACCATCCGGTCGCCGGTGAGGACGGCGTACGGCTGCCCCTGGCTGTCCAGGACCAGCACGCCTGGAAGGCGTTCGGCGATGAGCAGGCGTGCCGCTGACGCGGCGTCTGCGTCCAGGGGCACGGTGGCCCACGGGACGGCCAGATCACGGGCGCGCATCGGTGCTCCTCCCATAGAGGGGTGTTCCCCACCACCATGCCCGTCGCACCGAGGTACAACCACACCCGTGACATGTTCTCGTCCGGCTGGCCGACCGCGACACCGCGGTCACGGCGCGGGGTCGAAGAGCGCGGCCGCCGCGCGGACGGGCGGTCGTCTATCGTCCACGTCGGCCGGTTGCGACGTCCCCTGGAGGGCAGCGGTGAGGAACAAGCCGAGCACGGCGACGACGAGGAAGATGACCCCGGCCACCACCCGCCAGTCACGCCGCCGCGGCGCGCTTTCGTGACTGTCCCTGTGCCTGCCTCTGTCCGGACCGTCGGCGAACTGTTGATTGAGCTCGTCCATCAGCGCGGCGAGGCGCGGGTCTTCCTCGGCCAGTCCTTGTTCGATCTCGGCGAGGATGCGCCGGTCATCCATCGGATGAGTCATACCGATCACCGCAATCGCTCGGATGGGGACGGGGCGCTACGGAAGAGACTCACCGGGTAAGGGAGTCATGGCACTGCCGGGGCGTTGGGCGGTGTGCTGTCCGCCGGTCGCAGCATGTCGACGAGGCGGAGGATCTCCATGGGGAGCGGGAAGATCAGCGTGGAGTTCCGCTCGGCCGAGACCTCGGCCATGGTGGACAGGATCCGCAGGTGCATGGCGGCGGGGTGGCCTTCCAGCCGTTGGGCGGCCTGGGCCAGCGTCTCGGCGGCCTCGAACTCGCCCTTGGCGTGGATGACCTTGGCGCGGCGGTCACGCTCGGCCTCCGCCTGCCGTGCCATGGCGCGCCGCATCGCCTCGGGCAGCTCGACGTCCTTGACCTCGACCAGGGTCACCTTCACGCCCCAGGGGTTGGTCACGTCGTCGATGATCTGCTGGAGCCGTTGGTTGATCTCGTCCCGGTTGATCAGGAGTTCGTCCAGGTCGACCTGGCCGAGGATGCTGCGCAGCGTTGTCTGGGCGATCTGAGAAGTTCCCTTGATGTGGTCCTCGATCGCCAGGACGGAGCGGTTGGGGTCGACGACGTTGAAGTACGTCACCGCGTTCACCCGCACGGTGACGTTGTCCTTGGTGATGACGTCCTGCGGCGGGATGTCCATGGTCACCGTGCGCAGCGAGACGCGGAACATGCGGTCCACTACGGGAATGATCAGGAACAGTCCCGGCCCCTTGGCGCCGATGATGCGGCCGAGCCGGAAGACCACACCTCGTTCGTACTCGGGCACGATCTTCACAGCGGCCATCACCAGCAGAAGCGCGATCGCCGCGGCGGCAACAATTCCGATCAGTGTCGCGTTCATGGCAGGCCCTCCTCTTCAGTGTGCGGGTCGGCGTCGGGCTCGGCATTCTCGACGATCAGATCCAGGCCGTCCCGGGCCACGACCCGGACGCGCTGCCCCTCGGCTACCGGCGCTTCCCTGCCACGGACCGTCCACCAGGCGCCCTCGAGCAGGACCTGGCCGATGCCGTCGGCCGCGCGTCGTACGACCGCCTCGCGGCTCAGGAGCAGGTCGTCTCCGGTCGAAGGCGGTGCCCTGCGGGCCCGCCAGGCGAGACGACCGGCGAGGAGCGAGCCGCCTCCGACCACCAGGGCGGTGGGCCACACAACGGCCGCATCGACAGCGAGCTCGCCGCGGAAGAGCAGCACCCCCGCGAAGATCAGCGCAACGGTGCCTCCCGCGGCGAAGACCCCGACCCCCGGGGTGAAGACCTCGGCGATGAACAGAGCGGCCGCGAGTGCGAGGAGCAGGAGCCCTCCGACGTTGAACGGCAGCACGCTGAGCGCGACGAATCCGAGAACGAGCAAAATCGCCCCCGTGACCCCGGCGAACCCCATCCCCGGGCTGGCCAACTCGTAGATCACGGCCAGTGTGCCGATCGACAGGAAGAGAAAGGCCAGCTCGGGGCTCGCCAGCAGCTGCCGCAGCTCACCGAAGAACCCCAGATCGTGCGAGACGACCTGTGCCCCGGCTGTCCGCAGCGTCACTTCCTGCCCGGGGCCCATCACCACCCGACGGCCATCCAGGTCAGCGAGTAGGACGTCACGCGAAGGCGCGAGGAGATCGATCACCTTGCCGGCCAGAGCCTGGCGGTCGGAGACCGCCGTACCCTTGCGCACCATGTCCTCGGCGAAGGCGGCGCTCCGCCCGCGCCGCTCGGCGATCGAGACCGCGAAGGCAGCCGAGTCGTTCACCACCTTGTCGCTCGCCGTCTAACCCTCGCCCGTCACCGGCGTACCCGCGCCGATATGAGTGCCCGGCGCCATGGCGGCGATGTGCGCGGCCATCGTGATGTAGGCGCCGGCCGAAGCCGCCCGCGCACCCGAGGGGCTGACATAGACGACGACCGGTACGTCGGAGCCGTAGAAGTCCTGGACGATCTCCCTGGTGGACTGCAGCAGCCCGCCAGGGGTGTCCATCTCGATCAGGAGAGCGGCGTGACCCTCACGCTCAGCCCGACCCACTCCTTCTTCGAGGTGATCGGCGACGACCGGCGTGACCGCGCCGTCGACGCGAGTCGCCAGTACGGTCGTCTGCGGTTGCGCCATCCTGTAGCTGGAAGAGCGAGAAGGCAGGCCAGAGCAACCAGGAGCGCCTCGGCGCAGCCCCGGGCCCATGACGGCGAGCGGCTTCTCGGCATACCGCAGTACCTCCTTGGCCCTCGCCGGGGTCTCGAGGTGGTCCTGCTACTGGTGGTCTACCCGCCCCCGGTGATGCAGAACCGGGCCTGCGACCGTCCGAGGTCGTCCCCTCGTGCGACGGAGCGGCACCGTGCCGAACGACCGCGCGCGACCGACAGGAGCACCGAGGTCGTCTTCCTGTCGGCTCAGCCGCGGCCGGTTCGTGAGCCCAGCATGACCAGGCCCGTGATGAGGGCGGCAAGGCCGATGATCAGTACTGGGAAGCCGGGGCCGGGCAGGACGTACAGCACGGCGCCGGCCAGCGTCGTGGGGGCACCCACGATCACCAGAGCGGCCGCGAGACGGGATTCCGTGAGATTGCGCCGTGCCCATGAGAGGAGTCTGTCGCCGGGCATCGCGGTCAGCCCTCCGCTCTCGAGTTCGTACGGCGAGAGGTCCACTCGGCGCGGAGGAAGCACGCTCCGGCCGCCACGATGAAGGCAAAGCCGAGACCCGTGCAGACCGTTACGACGCCCGAGGGCGCGTCGAGCATGCGCGGGACGGCGTTCAGCGGCATGAGGGCATACACACAGAGGACGGCCCAGGCGTAGGGACGCATCGCGAGCCGCCGCCCCCGAAACCCGCGCGGCGTCCAGCCGTTGAGCATCGCCAGCGGAAAGGGAAGCACGAGCAGTGTGCCCACCGCGAGGGCGATGCCGTGGTACAGCGGATTTCCGTTCATTGACACCTCTCTGATGCGTACGCCCAAGATAGGCAGCCGGTAAGTGACGCGTTCATGCCGGAGTCCGGCAATGTATGGACGTCCGGACTGCCGTCAGAGACCCGTCAAGACGGCGTAAGGGATACGTAAAGTAACCGGTGGGGCGCCCGTAAGTCCGGGCGGCGATCGCAGGACACATCTCTTCTCGAATCGGGGGCTTCTGCCATGGTGCTCGTCGCTGTCTTCGGTGTGGCGCTGTTGATCGCCGTACTGTTCTCCGGACTCGCCGCCCGCACCGTGCTCTCGACCTCGCTCTTGTTCCTGGTGGGCGGGGCGCTCGTGAGCGACGGGTTCCTCGGGCTGATCCACATCACCGCCGACAGCCCGATCGTGGCGGTCACCGCCGATCTGGCCCTGTTCGCGGTGCTGTTCACCGACGGCATGCATGTCTCGTTCCCGAAGCTGCGGGAGAACTGGAAGAACCCGGCCCGCGCGTTGGGGCTGGGGATGCCGCTGGCCATGGCCGGCATGGCGCTGATCACCCACTACCTCGTCGGGCTGGACTGGACTACGTCCTTCCTGGTGGGTGCGGTACTGGCGCCGACGGACCCGGTGTTCGCCTCGGCCATCGTGGGCCGCAAGGAAGTGCCCGCGAAGCTGCGCCAGCTGCTCAACGTGGAGAGCGGCATCAACGACGGCCTCGCCCTGCCGGTGGTCCTCATCCTCATCGCCGTAGCGGGACCGACCTCCGGCCAGGTGCAGGCCTCCATTCCCGTGATCGGCATGGAGCTCGGGCTGGGGCTCGTCTTCGGGATCGTGCTCCCGCTGGCGGTCGCAGGTCTGGTGCGACTGCGGCTGCTGGGGGCGGAGCCGAAGCTCCAGCCGCTGCTGCCGCTGGCGACGGGGATCATCCTGTACGGGCTGTGCCACCTCACGCACGCCAACCCCTACCTGGCCGCCTTCTCCGCCGGCGCCGTCCTGGCCGCCGTATCCCCGGAGGCCAAGACGGTCTTCGAGCCGCTCGGCGAGGCCCTGGCGGAACTGGCGAAGTTCGCCGCCCTGCTCGTCTTCGGCGCCCTGCTCACACCGCAGTTGTTCGGCGACCTGCCGTGGGGAGGCTACGTGGCCGTGGTTCTGGCGATCGTGCTGATCCGCCCGGCCTCGCTGCTCCTGTCTCTGCTCGGCACCCGGCTGGACCGGCGGGAGAAGCTCGTCGCCGCCTGGTTCGGCCCCAAGGGCTTCGCATCCGTCGTCTACGGCCTGCTGGTCCTGCAGGCCGGCATCCCGCAGGGCAAGGAGGCGTACACCCTCATCGCGATCTGCATCGCCTTCTCGATCATCGCCCACAGCAGCACCGACGTCCCCATCGCCCGCCTCTTCCACGTCGACGACCTCGCCGGCATCCCCGCAGCCGGCTCGCCCCGGCCCTCCCACCCTCCGGTCACCACCGGCCGGGAGACGAGCCGTGTCCGGCCGTAAGAGGAGTCGCGGCGAGCGGACACGCGCCCGCCGCCGACGGCGCCTGCACGCCAGGGGGGTGTTGGCCTTCCTCGGCGGGCTGGGCGGTGTCGCGGTGGCCGCCGTCCTTTTCGCCGTGCTTCCCGGAACCGTCGCGGACGAGCACGCCTATGCATCGGCCCGCCCGTGCACCACGCCCCAGGCGCTCCCTGAAGAGGAATGCGTACGGACCGCGCCGTACACCGTGGTGGAGATCCATACCCAAGGCGGGCGCGGGGCCAGCTACTGGGCCAAGGTCAGGACCAGGCCCATGGCAGGAGGCACGTGGACCTCGACAGCGACGAGCCGCTCCTGCGGCGGCTGCGCGTCGGCGACCAGGTCACCGCCCACGTCTGGCGCGGTGAGATCACGGCCGTTTCCGGCCGGGAACTCGTCCAGGTGACCGGCGACAGCCCTCAAGGGGCGCCCCTCTACGCCATCGCCTTGGGGCTCGTGTGCTCTGTGATGGGTGGGCTCGGCCTGGCGGCGGCCTGGTGGTGGCTCCGCCGTACTGACCGCTGTCTGACTGGCCACCCCCGGGCACTGCGGGTGTCGTGGTGGATCGCCATGGGCTTGATCGCGGACGCGTTCGCCGCCTTGTGGATGCTGATCTGGCTCGACGGGCCCTACTGGCTGCACCCGATCGTCTGGTCCACAGTGGCCTTCCCCGTGCTCGCGGTCCTCGCCGTCCAGCACCGCGAGCGGAGCGGAGGAGAGCCGTGAACCGGCACGAAGCACGTTCCCAGGTCATCTCACTGACGGCGTGGTGGGCCATGGTCACCGTGCTCCTCTGGGTCATCAGCTTGATTGCTGACCGGACCGCTTCCCTCGCGGCGTGTGCGGCGAGCGCCGCTCTGCTGACCTGTCTCGGTGAGGTCGGCGACTGGCTGCGCAGGCGCTGGTCCGCAGCCCGGTCGAGGAGGGGACGCCGAGAGCCGTGACGGTCAGGCCGAGGTGCCGGGCCAGCCCAGGAGCCGGGCTCCGATCACGGCGGTCTGGAGCGTGTAGCGGTGGCGGGGGTCAGCGGGATCGGCGTGGGTGAGGGAGTGGATGCGCTCCAGTCGGTACGTCAGCGCGCGCACGCTCAAAGAGAGCCGGCGGGCCGCGTCGGTCGCCACGCAGCCGCTGTCGAAATACGCGTTGAGGGTGTCGATCAGCGGCTGCGCGCCGCCACGGGCCTGCCGCAGGGGTCCCAGCGTGCTCTCCACCAGGTCGGCCATGGCCTGCCGGTCCCTCGTCAGGACTGGGTAGACGAGCAGGTCGGCGGCGTGCAGCACCGGCTCCTCAAGTTCCATCCGGTGGGCCAGATCCAGGGCGTTGAGCGCCTCCTCGTAGGAGTGGACAACGCCGCCGGGGCCGGGGTGGGCGCGGCCGATGGCGACCCGGCCGCCGTCGGTGGCCGCGTACGCCTGCTTCGCGAAGAAGGCCAGCACGTCACCCTGATCACCGGGGGCCACGCAGATCAGCCGGCCGTCCTTCGTCGTGAGCAGGGTATGCCGGTTCCCGAAGCGGGCCAGGACAGCCGCTTCTATGCCGCGGGCTACGGGATAGCCGTCCCCATAGGGCTCGGGTCCGATGGCGACGGCGACCGCATGGCTCTGCGAAAGGCGCAGCCCGAAGCGTTCCGCTCGCTCGGCCAGCCGGCCCAGGTCGCTGCGACCGTACAGCAGGTCGTCGATGAACTCCCTTCGCGCGGCCTCCTCTTGGCGCACGGCCAGGCGCTGGGCCCGCTCGAAGCCTTCCGCGAAGGCGTCCACCGCCTGCTCCACGACAGCGAGCAACTGCCGCGCCCCGGAAGCCGTCAGCGTGACCTGCACAACCTGGGCCTCAGCCAGATGGGCGCGCACGAGCTCCCGCAGGCCCGCGCCTTCCTCCGCCGCCCGTTCGCCCTGCGACCGGCGGGCGTCCCGCTCGCTGCGGCTGAGCCGCCGGCCGGTGGCACAGGCGTCACGAAGAATTCGTGCATACCCGGTCAGATACTGCTCCGCAGCCGTCAGCCCTGCCATGACCCCACCCCGATCCTGACGCGCCCCTGACGCGCCTTCGATGCCGGACCAGGGTGGCATGCCGGTCTGGTGAGGCGGCAACCGGCATCAGGGCTGCTGGAACCCGGCAATGCACGGGGATCTCAGCACGGGCAGGATCGGCCCAGGTATGACCAGACACGATCCTTCCAGAGGCCACAGTGCCAGGGTCAGGCAGGAGCTCTCGAAGGACACCGGCACGACAGCATCGCGGCCAAGAGAGCAGGCGACCCAAACACTAGGGTGGGGAGCGCAGTTGGATATCCGATGGGAGGGCTTCAGGGTGCATCCTTGGGGCGTGCCTTCGACTCCCTTGCCCCACCCCCGTGCGGACACGCCGGGCCAGATGGTCGTCTGCGGCGACGACGGGCTCGCCCACCGGCTCGCGGCCGAGCTGCGCAACGTGTACGGCGAGCACGTCACCCTCGTGGTGCCCGCGGCCGGCGAATCCGTACCGGGTCAGCCCGTTTCCGTACGGAGTCCCGCTCACGGGCTGGGCTTCGGGCTGCTGGGCCGACTGCCGACTGCCGACAGCCAGGCCACAGCCCGCGGCACCCGGCGAGCCGCCCTCCGCGGTCAATGAGCTGCGCGTGGTGGAGGCCGCGGCACCGGCCGAGGACGTGCTCACCGCCGCCGGAGTGACCGAGGCCGCCGCACTGGCGCTGGTCTACGAGGACGACGACACCAACCTGCGGGCGGCTCTGCTGGCGCGACGGCTCAATCCCAGGCTGCGGCTGGTGATCCGGCTCTACAAACCGCAAACTGGGACAGCACCTGGAGGAGCTGCTGGACCAGGCGGCGATCGTCGCCGAACCGGGCATCGACCTGCGCGGGCTGGACTCCTCGACGACCGTGCTGTCCGACGCGGACACCGCCGCGCCCGCACTCGCGGCGTCGGCGGTGGCCGGTACCAGCAAGGTGGTGCAAGCCGACGGCCTGCTGCTGCGAGCGGTGGAGCGTACGCCTCCGCAGCGCGGGGAGGTGGCCGACCCGGGCCTGTGCACACTGGCACTGCTCTCGACGACCTCCAGTGATCCCGGAGGCAGCCAGGGTTCGGAGCTGAGCGGCGAGCACGGGCCGCAGCTGCTGCCTGACGACCGGGCGGTTGCGGCCTCGACCGGCCGGGGGATCGTGGCCCTGGAAGCGGTCGGCCTTCGCGCCCATCCGGTACGGAGTCCTTGCTCGTCTATGTGTTCGCGGTTCATGGAGCCTCCGCCAACCTGAAGTCGCAGGTCAAAGGGCTGGTGTGATTGTTGCTCGGAGTGCTCATGCTGGTCGTGGGCGGAAGTCCACGGAGAAGATCATCCGTCAGCACTGGGCACCCGCCGCTAGCCAGGCGGCTCTCCCGGCACCAGAACCAGGCACTGGCTGTCGGTGTGCTGGTGCCGGTCGTTAGTCTTTCGGTATGGCCGAGCGTGTTGCCCCGGGCCGGGCAGATCATCTGGTCACTCCGGCCGCCGCCGACAGTGTGTGGGCCAGCCTGACGGCCGGTAGCGCGGTACCGACGACTTCCGCAGTATTCACCTGCTTTCCTTCTGATGTCCGGCCGGGGCGGTATGTCTTGCTCGGTGCGTGTGTGGTGGAGCTGGTGATGGCGGAGGACGGCTGGTGGAGTGTTCCGGCGGCTGAGGTGCGCCGGGCGGCGGCGGCCTGGAACGCGGTGGAGGTGGACGCCCTGGATCTGGTCCGCATCGGTCCGTTCCGTGGTGTGCCAGAGCAGGAGCGCCCGGGTGGAACGCTGCGTGGTTGGCGCCGGCGCATCAGTTGGGAACTGCAAGAGGCAGATCATCCCGGACGGCAGGCCGGCCACGAGCCCGGACCGTGGTCTCATCTGGCGGGGGTCGACTGGCGGCGGCTGCTGGTGCAGCGGTCCCGTGACAGGGTGGAGCGGTCGTGGTGGCTTCCGCGTGCCGTGGTCAGGCTGCTGGACACGGCCGAGCACACCGAAGCCGAGTGGCTGCACACCACGCGGGTCGGCAAGGCGGAGACAGCTGTCACCGAACAGGACCGCCGGGGTCCCCGAGCCACCGACAGCCAGTCCGCGCCGGGCGTGAACGGTCCAGCCATCCCGCAGCGCCCGTATACGGGGGAGCTGCGGGGTCAGTTGTACTCGGTGCTGAGCCGCAAGCCGGGTATGTCCCGCCAGGTGGCCGGGTGGGTGTGTGCCGTCTGCGGTACGGTGCCGGCTGCTGTGCTGGATCACTGCCATGAACACGGCTACGTCCGCGCCCCGATCTGCCCGTCCTGCAACACACTGGAGCGCCCCGACCACCTGTACGACAACGACATCCGCGTCGCCAGCCGCTACCATCGCCTCTTCGAGACCGACGCGGTCGGCTGGCTGCGCCACTGGCACCGCTGTCCGGGCTGCCGCACCCGCACTACTCTGCCTCTGCCTCACCTCGCCGCATGGACCGCCCACACAGCCACCCGCACCCTGCGCCCCACCCACCCTGGGTCCCGCGGGCGGAAGCCCTGCGGAGTGCTGCGCGTCTCGTGGACGGGCAGTCAGAACACACCTCGCTCCTGCCTGCTCACCGTCTCCGTCGACTTCTGCCCCTCTGGTGAGCACCGCGTCCTGGCACGGGTGCCCTACCGGGAGGCCGTCGAGCGGTTCGGCACCTGGCTGGCCGAGACCGCCCCTGCTGTGGCGGCCGAAGCCGGTCCCGACCGCCTGGACGGCCTCCCTGCCGAACCCCGGCCCGTCATAGCTGACACCAGCGGCGAAGGCCTGGCGCTCTTCTGACCGAACACCAGCAAACCGGCTTCACAGGCCGCGGACTTCGTCCGGCGGCCTGTGCGCCGAGCTCGGAAGGAACCGGCGGCTGTCAGGTGGAGCCGTTGATGCGGGTGTGGTGTGTGATGTCGTGGGCGGCGAGGGTGTTCCAGACAGTGGTGGTGCTCTGGCCGGTGCGTTCGGCGATCCGGCCGACCGGCTCGCCGTTCGCGTAGGCGTCCAGGACGGCCTGGGCCAGTTTTCGGCGGGCGGCGTGCAGCGCCTCATGCGCCGACTGGTAGGCCTGGTGTGCTGCTTCTAACGCGTCCTCGCTCATACGCCCCATTTCGCCTGTCCAGTCGCTCCGGGCACCGGCATCGTTCCCAGGAATACATGCGGCGACGCCTCGCGGAGGGCAAGACGCGTCGCGAGATCATCCGCTGCCTCAAGCGGTACGTCGCACGCGAGATCTACCAAATCATCGTCCCCAAGACCACCGTGGCAGACCGCACGGGACCAGCCCAAGACGCCGCTTGACATCCATAGGGGCATCAACGTCGACCATCACGTCCTGATGGACCTGGTGGCCGAGCACGTCAAGGACCGCAAGGTTCTGCGGCTGGTCAGCGCGTTTCTGCGGGCCGGGGTTGTCGAGATGCATGGCGGATTCGCGGAGACCCTCACGGGCACTCCGCAAGGAGGAGTCGCCTCCCCGCTGCTGGCCAACATCTATCTCTCGGTCCTGGACCGGCATTTCTCGCGGATCTGGGACGCAGAGATGACTCCGCCCTGGCGTCGGCGATACCGGCGCAGGATGGGGCGGCCGAACTTCCGGCTCGTGCGTTACGCCGACGACTTCATCGTGCTCGTGCACAGGACGAAGCCCGAGGCAGAAGCGCTCAAGGCAGAGATCGGCGAGCTGCTGGCCCGCCGCCGAACCACGCGGGTGCAGCGGCGGGGATCAGATCTTCTCGGCGGTCACACGGATGTGGTCGGTGGTGAGCATGGTGATGTCCTCGACGTCGGACGTCAGGATGGTGACGCGGCCCGGCTGGGCGATTGCGGTGGCGCAGAGCATGGCGTCGATGGCGTACTTATGACCGTGCAGCCCGGCCGTGCGCAGCAGGCCGGCGGCGGACTGGGCGAGGGCCTGGGTGACCGACTCGACTCGCAGCCGGGACAGCGTCCACTTCAGCGCGGCGTCGTTGATGCGGGGATGGATCACCTCGACGAGGACCGCGGCCGAGGTGATCACCGGAAGGTCGGCGTCGCGGGCGGCGGTGAGCCACTCGTGGACTTCGCGGTCGCGCTGCACGGCCTTGGCCAGGCCCTCACTGTCCAGGATCAGAGTGCCGCTCACGCGGCCGCCCCGGCATCGGAGGAGGTGCCGCCGGTGAGCTTCGCCCGCTTGGCGGCTACTGCCTCCGGGTCGGCGGGGCCGAGGTTCTTGTCAAAGTCGGCGATCAGCTCGTCCAGGTTGTCCCGCTCGATCTGCCGCTGCGCGGCTTTCTCCAAGAACGCGGACACACCCCGCTTGCCGACCCGCTTACGGATCGCTTGCAGGGTGCCGGCCGTGAGGGAGACGGAGATGCCGCTGGTGGGGCCGTCGCCGGGCGGAAAGTCGGTGTCGTCGTCAGCCATGGGACATATATAGCATTTCAAATGCTATACGGCGAGCTCTTTGCCGGTCGATCCCGGAGGCCCCCTGCGGGGGCCTGGCGTGCGTCGAGAGTGTGCGCGTAGCGCGCATAGCGCACGCAATGCACATTGATCTTGAATCCGATTTGCGTCGCACGCGTCGCTGACCTGCTGTTTTCCTCGACCTGTTTTCTGTTGACATGTTTGCGATGACGCACCACGTGGAGTGCGTGGCGATCCTCGAACCCCTTGCAAAGGCCGCCTGACCTGCAGGTTTGCCGGTGCGCATTATGTGCGCTGTGGGCGTTACGGGCGATATCTTGACGCTGAAATGACGCTCGTCCTGACGCAGGGTCAGGTAGGCGATCGCGCAGGTCGCGCTGGGTGCTGAGCGCAGTATCCGAGGTCTGACTTTGCGGAGACTTGAAGAAAATCGGTCCGTTCCGCCGTCGCTGATTGCGGCGGCGGGCGCGCTGCCAACCAGTCCCCGGCTTCGTAGGGCTTGGCAGCTGAGCTTGTGCACGGTTCCTTCCCATACGTCGTCAGGGCATCCTCGGCCGACCCATTGCAGCACCTGTTGTTGACGTTCGTTTAGCTGTTGCGGCACCTGAACTCCCCACCGTGCGAAGGCCCCTCCGGCATGCTCTCAATCGGCCCTCGCCTTGCGGGGCTGGAGGGGGTTCAAGCGGTTGGCGGGCAGCGATGAAGATTCGGACAGCGGTAGGCATGGCTGCTTGTGGTGGCTACGCTCGCAGTCGTTCGTTGGTGGCCGCTGTGGGCGCTTGCCCGTCGGCGTGTGACGGCTGCTGGTCGTTTCGCGATCACCCGAGGAGGCGGCCGCCGGGCGAACGAGTGTCCGTACTAGCCTGGGCATCTGTTCGGAGGCATCCCGGTGTCTAGGGCTCGTGGTTTTCGGGATCTCGCTGGGTATCTACGTCCACTCGAGCCCGCTGCTGAAGCGGGGGGTACGAACCTCTGCCGTCTGTGTGAACGTGGGCCAGGTCGCGCAGGGTTCGATGCTGCTGTTGGAGTACACGCCCCAGGGTGGTCCCGCGCGGCAGTACACGGTGGGCCCGTTCGTCTTCCCGCCGGTGCGGGTCGGGGGCCGTCTTGAGGTGATCTACGATCCGAGGCGCCCTCAGGAGGTGACTCTCCCGGAGCGTCTTCCCAAGAGCACGCGTGGGCTGGTCATCGGCATGGCCGCCTCCGGCACGGTGCTCGCGGCGTGCGCGGTGCGGATCGTGGTTGTCGTTGGGCTGAGCCCGAAGGTGAGACAGGCCGATGGCCGGCACCCCGTGTGGGTGCCGGCCATCGTGCTTGGGCGGGTCAGGCGTCGGGGGCGTGGGCGGATCCGACGAGTTCTTCGAGTACATCTTCCATGGTGACGAAGCCGATGACGGTGCCCTTGTTGCCGGTGACTGCGGCCAGGTGGGTTCCGGCCGCGCGCATGGCGGTCATGGTGTCGTCGAGCGGGGTGTCGAGGGCGACCTTGGTGATCGGATGCAGGGAGGAGCGGGGGAAGGGGACGGTACGGTCGGCGGCGCCGAGGGCGTCCTTGATGTGGAGGTAGCCGAGGATCTCGTCGCCGGGTCCGGTGACCGGCAGGCGGGAGAAGCCGTGGCTGGCGGCCGTCCGTTCCAGTCCCTGGGGGGTGATGTCGTGTGCGACGGTGACCACCCGGTCGAGGGGGGTCATGACGTCGCCGACGGGGCGGGTGCCGAGCTCCAGGGCGTCTTGAAGGCGTTCGCCGTCTTCCGGAGCGAGGAGGCCGGCGGCGCTGGAGTCCTTGATCAGGCGGGCGAGTTCGTCGTCGGTGAACACGGATCCGACTTCGTCCTTCGGCTCGACCTTCATCAGCCGCAGCAGGGCGTTGGCGAAGGCGTTGATGCCGAAGACGAACGGGCGCAGGGCGCGCGTGAGGGCCACCAGGGGCGGGCCGAGGCGCAGTGCGGTCGGCGCCGGGGCGGCGAGCGCGATGTTCTTCGGCACCATCTCGCCGACCAGCATGTGCAGGTAGGTCGCCAGGGTGAGCGCGATGACGAAGGCGATCGGGTGGATCAGCACCTCGGGCACGCCGATGGAGTGGAACGGGGGTTCCAGCAGGTGCGCGATGGCCGGTTCGGCGACCGCGCCGAGGACGAGGGAGGAGACGGTGATGCCGAGCTGGGCGGTCGCCATCATCGCGGAGAGGTGCTCAAGTCCCCACAGGGTGGCCTTCGCCCGCCGGTCGCCCTTCAGCGCGGCCGGTTCGATCTGGCTGCGCCGTACGGAGATCAGGGCGAACTCGGCGCCGACGAAGAAGGCATTGGTGATCAGGGTGAAGGCGCCGATCAGCAACTGGATCGCGGTCATCGGCCCTGCTCCTTGGTGGTGGTGGAACCGGCGGGCGCGGTGATCGACACCCGGTCGGCCCGGTGGTGCTCTATGTCGAGTACGGACAGCTCCCAGCCGTCGACGGTGACGGTGTCGCCCTCGGCGGGGATGCGCTCCAGGCGGGTGGCGATCAGGCCGGCCAGGGTCTCGTACGGGCCCTCCGGCGCGGACAGACCGATCTCCTCCAGCTCGTCGAGACGGACGCTCCCGTCGGCCTCCCACACCTTGCGGCCGTCCTGCTCGGGGCCTTTGAGGAGGTCGGGAACCTCGATCGGGTCGTGTTCGTCGCGGACCTCGCCGACGACCTCTTCGATGATGTCCTCGACGGTGGCGACACCCGCGGTGCCGCCGTACTCGTCGATGATCACGGCCATGGTGCGGGCCTTGCGCAGCCGTCCGAGCAGCCGGTCCACGGTCAGGGAGTGCGGCACGAGCAGAGGCGCCGTGATCAGGTCGGTGACCGGGATCCCGTCGCGCTTCTCCTCCTCCAGGGCGAGGACGTCGCGGATGTGGAGGGTGCCGATCACGTGGTCCAGGGTGTCGCGGTAGACCGGGAAGCGGGAGATGCCGGTGGCCAGCGTCAGGTTCGCGGCGTCGGCCGCGGTGGCGTGGGCCTCCAGGGCCTGTACGTCCACCCGTGGGGTCATCACGTTCTCCGCCGTCAGCTCCGCCAAGTGCACGGTCTTGACGAACAGCTCGGCCGAGTCGGCCTCGATGGCGCCTTGGCGGGCGGAGTGCTGGACGAGCGCGACCAGCTCCTCCGGGGTCCGGGCGGAGGCCAGCTCCTCGGCGGGCTCCAGGCCGAAGCGGCGTACCAGGCGGTTCGCGGTGTTGTTCAGGTGTCGGATCAGCGGCGTGAACGCGGCGGTGAAGCCGCGCTGCGGGCCGGCGACGACCTTCGCGACGGCCAGCGGGTGCGAGATGGCCCAGTTCTTCGGGACCAGCTCGCCGACCACCATCAGGACGACCGTGGACAGGGCCACGCCCAGCAGGGTCGCGGTGGTGGAGATGGCCCCGGCGGGCAGCCCGGCGGCTTGCAGCGGGCCGCGCAGGAGGGCGGATACGGACGGCTCGGCGAGCATGCCGATCACCAGCGAGGTCACGGTGATGCCCAGCTGGGCACCGGACAGCTGGAAAGTCAGGCGCTTGGCGGCCTTCAGCGCGCCCTCGGCGCCCCGCTCACCGGCCGCAGCGGCTCGTTCGAGCTCACTGCGCTCGACCGTGGTGAGAGAGAACTCGGCGGCGACGAACACCGCGCACGCCAGCGTCAGACCCAGCGCGAGAAGCAGCAGGAGGACTTCGGTCACCGTGCCACCCCCGCTCCCCGGCTCAGAATCTGCGGGCAAGGCGTGGCACGGCTCGTACTGGGAGGTTCACCCATTGCGGGTCTGCTGCTCCTTCTTCAATCGGCGGCCCCAGGTGGGTCCGGTCTGCTGGTCGTGGGCGGGACAGTATCCGCTAGACCACGGTAAAGGATAAGTAAAGCCCCTGGCTAGTCGGGGCCTGGAGCTCTGCACGGAGGCGCCTTCCGGCCCTTCCCGGCCAACCTTGCGCATGCGCTCCCTGAGATCGCCTCGATGCTCCTATGCTTCTACATGCGTGTAGATAACGCCAGAGCGGGCTGGGTCATTCCGTGCTGCCCTGGCGGAGCTGTGCGCAGATCTGTTGTGCAGTTCCGGGAGGGGAAAGAGATGGCTTCGATCGATCTGACCAAGGTGCTGGACAAGGCGTGGGCGGAGAAGACCCTGCCCGAGATCCTTGCCGCGCCCGTGTCCGCGCTCAAGGGCGTCTCGGAAAAAGAGGGTGAGCACCTTCAGAAGGCGTTCGGCGTCAAGACCGTCGCCGACCTCGCCGACCTGAAGTATGTCCGCTGGGCCCAGGCGCTCGCCGCCCTGGAGGGCACCGCGAAGTAAGACCAGTCGAGGCCGCCGTATCCCGCACGGGACACGGCGGCCTCGCTTCACGGATCCATCCGCACCATGAAGGAGTGAACGCCACGATGGTGTTCAAGCGACTGCTCGGTTCGATCGGCGTCGGCGGCCCGACCGTGGACACGGTCCTGGCCCCCGGCGCGGTCCTGCCCGGCGGCCACCTCGCCGGTGAAGTACGACTCAAGGGCGGCAAAGCCGCCTTCGACATCGAGCACATCACCCTCGAACTCGTCGCCCGCGTCGAGGCCGAGACCAGCGACGGCGAACACGAAGGCGCCGTCATCTTCGACCGCTTCAACGTCGGCGGCGGCTTCCGCCTCGGTGAAGGCGAAGAGTGCAGCGTGCCGTTCGCGCTCACGCTGCCCTGGGAGACCCCCGTCACCGAGCTCTACGGGCAGCCGCTCGGCATCGCCCTGGGCGTGCGGACCGAGCTCGGCGTGGCCGGCGCGAAGGACAAGGGCGACCTCGACCCGCTCACGGTCGCCCCCCTGCCCGTGCAGGAGGCCATCCTGGAAGCCCTCGGGCAGCTCGGCTTCGGTTTCAAGTCCGCCGACCTCGAATACGGCCGCATCGGCGGCACGGGGCAGCAACTGCCCTTCTATCAGGAGATCGAGCTCACGCCGGCCCCGCAGTACGCTCACGCCATGCGGGAGATCGAGCTGAGCTTCCTGGCGAACCCGGGCGGCATGGAGGTCGTGCTGGAAGCCGACAAGCCCCGCGGCCTCTTCTCGTCCGGACATGACGCCCTCACCCACTTCACCATCAGCCACGCGGGTGTCGAAGGCCGTGACTGGAACGCCGAAGTCGACGGCTGGATGCGCCAGCTGGCGGCCGGTCATGGCACTCGCACCGTCCCCGCGCCGCACGAACCCGGCGACGCGTACGGCAGTCACGCACACAAGGACGAGCACGGCCACGGCCACGGCCACCACCGTTCGGGCCCCGGCATGGGAACCGTCGTCGCCGCAGGCGCTGCCGGCCTGGCGGTCGGAGTCGTCGGCGGAATGGTCGCGGCAGAAGTCGTCGACGAGGTCGGCGACTTCTTCGAGGGCGACGACGAAGAGAGCGAAACGGACGAAGAGGCCTGAGGCGCCAGAGGTCGCCCTGGTAGTTTCTACATAACTGTAGAAATCGTGGCGGTTCGAGAGCTACCCCAGCTGGACCGCCCCCTGACGCACATGGAGTTCTCGTGGCCCTGTGGGATCGCATCAAGGAATCCGCATCGACGATGCAGACCCAGCTCAACTCCAAGAAGAACGACCTGAAGAGCGGCGCATTCCGCGACGCCAGCATGGCGATGTGCGCCCTCGTCGCCGCCGCCGACGGCACCATCGACCCCTCCGAGCGGCAGCGGGTCGCCCAGCTGATCGCCACCAACGAGGTGCTGCAGAACTTCGACGCCACCGACCTTCAGCGCCGCTTCGACGAGAACCTGAACAAGCTCACCGCCGACTTCGACTTCGGCAAGGTCAGCGTCCTCCAGGAGGTCGCCAAGGCGAAGAAGAAGCCGGCCGAGGCCCGTGCCGTCATCCAGATCGGCATCGTGATCGGCGGCGCCGACGGCGACTTCGACAAGACCGAGCAGGCCGTTGTCCGCGAAGCCTGCTTCACCCTCGACCTGCCGCCCCACGAGTTCGACCTCTGAGCCACATGAGCACGGAGAGGGTCTGCCGCCCATGCGGCAGGCCCTCTCCGGCTCTGCTAGAGCGGGGTGGCGGCTTGAAGGATGAAGAACAGGGTGACCGCCGAATTCGCTGAGGACAGCGCCGAGACGGTGGTGCCGGCAGCCGCTCCCCAGGTGGCCAGGCCCACTGCGGTGAAGGCGGGCGGCCACAGGGATGCGGCCGGTGCGGGGCCGAGCAGAGCCGCCACCCTTCGCGGTACCGGGCCGGAGGCGGCGAGGGTGGCGAGGGTGGGGATCGGGGTGCCGCGTGAGACCAGAGCGGCCTTGCCGACTGCCCGGGCCACGGTGCGGCGGCTGCCCACGCGAGCGGCCGCCTCCTCGTCCGCCCACCGCTCGGCGGTGTACATCACGGCCGTCCGCAGCGGGCGCAGGAACGGGTTCGCCCGGGCAGCGAGCTGCACGGCCAGCAGGAACCGGTGATGACGCGCGGTCAGATGGACACGCTCGTGGGCGAACAGAGCCCGGCGCTCGGGCGCACTGAGAGAGGCCAGCATCCCCGTCGTGACCACGATTCGGTCCCGCTTGCCCGGCAGCGCGTACGCGTACGGGGCCTCGTCGGGCAGTACCGCGACCGGCGTTGCGGGCAGTCCGGCCAGTGCACGCCCGGCTCGGCGGAGCACCCGGTGGTGCCGCCAGGCGGCCCGGGCGCATGCGGCCACGACCGCGATCAGCGCGGGGATTGCGGCTTTGCCCGCGATCTCGTCGTACGGCACCGCCTCGCGGACTTCCGGATCCGACCAGCCGTCAGGCAGCGGGTTCCCCGGCAGCTGGGCGGTGCCGACCACCATCAGCAGGGCCAGGCACAGCGTGCTGCAGATCGCGAGCACGGAGGCAACGCCCGTCAGCAGCCAGGTGGCCGCGCGCGGGTGAAGGTGATGCTCGGCCAGACGCGCGACAGGCCAAGCGGTCAAGGGCAGTACCAGTGGCAGGAAGACGAAGACCCCCATGCCCGTCAGTCTTCCCCTTCGTCGGTCGTTTGGGCCAGCAGGTCCCGCAGTACACGCTCGTCGCCCGGCGACAAGGCGGTGACGAAGCTGGCCAGTACCGCTTCGCGGTCCGGCTCCCCGTCCAGGACCTTGCGCATCCGCAGCGCGGCCAGACCCGACTCGTCCGCGACCGGCGTCCACTCGAAGGACCGGCCCGCGCGCTTCCGGGCGACAGCACCCTTGGCATGCAGGCGGGTCAGGATGGTCATCACCGTCGTGTACGCGAGGCCACCGCCGAGGTGCTCCTGCACCCAGGCCGCGTTGGCCGGCCCCGGCGCCGCATGTAGAGCGGCCAGTACCTGGGCCTCCAGCTCGCCCTGGCCCCGCCTGCGGGAATGCTGCTCGGCGCCGCCCTTGATCTGGTCCGCCATGCCGTCGCCCTCCCGCTCTCTGGCCCCGCCGACTGTCGCCGGGCGGTTCATCGTACTGATCCGTATCAGCGTGGGGCAGCCGCGGGATATTTCTACACTAATGTAGATTTCAGGCTCCGACACCTGGCACCCCGGGACCACCGCGTTCCGGTGCCCGGACACGAGAGCGATGCGACATGGGTGTGAGTCTTTCCAAGGGCGGCAATGTCTCGCTGAGCAAGGAGGCTCCGGGACTGACCGCCGTACTGGTCGGCCTGGGCTGGGACGTCCGCACGACCACCGGCACTGACTACGACCTCGACGCCAGCGCGCTGCTCGTCGGCGAGTCCGGCAAGGTCGCCTCCAGCGGCAATTTCGTCTTCTACAACAACCTCAAGAGCTCGGACGGCTCGGTCGAGCACACCGGTGACAACCTCACCGGAGAGGGTGAGGGCGACGACGAGGTCATCAAGGTCAACCTCGCCCCCGTCCCCGCGGAGGTCACGAAGATCGTCTTCCCCGTCTCGATCCACGAGGCCGAGAGCCGCGGGCACAGCTTCGGCCAGGTCCGCAACGCCTTCATCCGCGTCGTCAACCAGGCGGGCGGCACCGAACTCGCCCGCTACGACCTCTCCGAGGACGCCGC
>NZ_JBSFTP010000043.1:0-60071 GCF_053591315.1 Streptomyces sp. NPDC003042 | reverse complement strand
CGAAGGCACCGCCGAGCACGACGCACATGACGAGGAAGATGTCGGCGGCGATCACGAACAGCCAGGCGAAGTTGTTCAGCACCCAGGCCCGGCGGGGTCCGCCACCCGTGGTGTCCGGGGAGGGCGGCCCTCGAACATCGGGCCGGATGGTCGTAGCATCCGGCCATGCCGAATGGTCAGCACGGTCCGTCGCCCAGCCAGCCCGCCGGAGGCCAGTGGTACCCCCCGGAGTGGCCCGACCGCATCCGCGCGCTCGCGGACGGTTCCCTCACTCCGGTCGCCCCCAGACGCGCCGCCACCGTCATGCTGCTCCGCGACACCCCCGCCGGGCCCGCCGTGCACATGCTCCGCCGTCGTACCTCCATGGCCTTCGCCGGCGGCGCGTACGCCTACCCCGGCGGCGGCGTCGACTCCCGTGACGAGGAGCACCAGGTCGGCTGGGCGGGGCCCTCGCGGGAGAGCTGGGCCGCGCGGCTCGGGACCGACCCGGCGACCGCCCAGGCCATCGTCTGCGGCGCCGTACGGGAGACCTTCGAGGAGGCCGGGGTCCTGCTCGCGGGGCAGACCGCGGACACCGTCGTCGGCGACACCACCGGGGACGACTGGGAGGCCGACCGCGAGGCACTCGTAGGGCGTGAGCTGTCCTTCGCGGAGTTCCTCGACCGGCGCGGTCTGCTGCTGCGCTCGGACCTGCTCGGGGCGTGGGCCCGCTGGATCACCCCCGAGTTCGAGCCGCGCCGCTACGACACGTGGTTCTTCGTCGCGGCCCTCCCGGAGGGCCAGCGCACCCGCAACGCCTCCACCGAGGCCGACCGGACCGTCTGGATCCGCCCGGCCGAGGCCGCGGCGGGGTACGACAAGGGCGAGCTGCTGATGATGCCGCCCACCATCTCCACGCTGCGCTCGCTGGAGCCGCACGTCAGCGCCGCCGAGGCGCTCGCCGCAGCCGCGGAGCAGGACCTGACCCCGGTGCTGGCCCAGGCCTCCCTGGAGGGCGGCGAGCTGGTACTCAGCTGGCCGGGCCATGATGAGTTCACCAAGCGCGTCCGTCCGGGAGGCCCCGCATGACCGATGCCACCGACCTGCCCGGCCGGCCCCGCGGAGTGGTCTCCTCCGGTCCGGCCACCGCCCGCGCCGTCAACATCCTGGCCCCCAACCCCTCGGCCATGACCCTGGACGGCACCAACACCTGGCTCGTCTCCGAGCCGGACTCCGAGCTGGCCGTCGTCATCGACCCCGGCCCGCTGGACGAGGCGCACCTGCGGACCGTCATCGCCACCGCCGAGCAGGCCGGCAAGCGGATCGCGCTGACCCTGCTCACCCACGGCCACCCGGACCACGCCGCGGGCGCCGGCCGCTTCGCGGAGCTCACCGGCACCAAGGTGCGCGCCCTCGACCCGGCGCTGCGTCTCGGCGACGAAGGCCTGGCTCCGGGGAACGCGATCCGGATCGGCGGCCTGGAGATGATCGTCGTCTCCACCCCCGGGCACACCGCGGACTCCCTCTGCTTCCACCTGCCCGCCGACCGGGCCGTGGTGACCGGCGACACCATCCTGGGCCGCGGAACCAGCGTCGTCGCGCATCCCGACGGCCGCCTCGGGGACTACCTGGACTCCCTGCGCCGCCTGCGCTCCCTCACCGTCGACGACGGGGTCCACACGGTGCTCCCGGGCCACGGGCCGGTACTGGAGGACGCGCAGGGCGTCGTCGAGTTCTACCTGGCCCACCGCGCCCACCGGCTCGCCCAGGTCGAGACCGCGGTGGAGAACGGCTTCGTCACCGCCGAGGCGGTCGTCGCCCACGTCTACGCGGACGTGGACCGTGCGCTGTGGCCGATCGCGGAGTGGTCCGTACGCGCGCAGCTCGAGTACCTTCAAGATCACGGACTGATTCCTGGGGGACCCGAATGAACACGATGTTCCTGCTGCTCGCCCTGCTCGCCCTGCTCGCGACGGGAGGCTGGATCACCTCGACCGTCGCGCTGCGGATCAAGGCGCTGGAGCACAAGGCGGACCGGCTGGAGCGCCGCCTGGGGCTGGTCCTGGACCACTTCGGCATCGAGGAGCCGGAGCCCGCCGGGCTCGACGACGTACGGGCCCTCGTACGCGACGGCCGCACGGTCGAGGCCATCAAGGCCTACCGGCGCATCACCGGCGCGGGCCTGGTGGAGGCCAAGCGGGCCGTCGAGGCCCTCGCCGTGACCGAGCAGGTCCAGTCACAGCACTAGGGGGCGTCCGGGCGGGGCGTCTTCGTGCCGTGCCGCGCCGTGTACTCGTCCGCGAGCCACGGCCCGAGGTCCTCGATGTACGCGCGCACCACGTCCGGATCCTCGACCGGATCCAGGGCCACGGCGGCCGCGGCCCGCATGTGCGCGGCGCGGTCCGGGTAGTACCGGGCGAAGATCTCCGCGGACTGGGCGAGATCGCTGGTCCAGCCACCCCACCGGGGCATGACCAGCGTGAACCCGGTGCGCACCAGGTGGCGGGCGAAGAACCGGCTCATCCGGCGGTACTCGGCGGGCTCCCGGGAGGCCGTGAACCGGGCGCGCCACCGGGGCAGCAGCGCTGCCAGGTCGCCGTTGGTCTCGCGGGCGAGCAGGCTGTCCGGCCGGTACCGGGGGAGGTGCTCGGCCAGGTCGGCTCCGAGCAGGGGAGTGCACAGGCAGGCGAGGAACCAGCCCAGGTCGTGACGTTCCCGCTCGCTCAGCAGCGTGTCCTTGCCGTACAGCAGGATGCCGACGCCGTCGATCTGCGGGAACTCCTCGTCCAGCCTCCGCCCGAGCACCTCGGCCGTGTCCCGGTCCTCGTCGGTGGGCTCCCGGTGCAGGGCCAGCAGCAGATCGAGGTCGGAGCGCCCCGGCCGGGCGGTCCCGCGCGGCACGGACCCGTAGAGGTAGGCGCTGTGCAGCCGGCTCCCGTAGGCCTCGGCGATCCGGGCCCGCGCGGCCGCGACGAGGTCCGTGAACGGCGCCCGCACCCGCCCGAGCGAACCCTCCCGCTCGAAGTACCCGTACGAGTCCAGCCCTGTGCGCTCCATGGCCCTTACTGTGCCGCCCGGACGCTGCCCCGCCCACGCGTTTACGGCCCCGTGGCGCTGTCCCCGGACATGCGGAAGGGGCCCTGCCCGGCTTGCGGGCAGGACCCCTTCACGACGGTACGACGAGAGCCGGCGTCAGCGCGAGCGCTTCGCCAGCCGCTCCACGTCCAGCAGGATCACGGCACGCGCTTCCAGGCGGAGCCAGCCGCGCCCCGCGAAGTCGGCCAGAGCCTTGTTCACGGTCTCGCGGGAGGCGCCGACGAGCTGCGCCAGCTCCTCCTGCGTCAGGTCGTGGACGACGTGGATGCCCTCCTCCGACTGCACGCCGAAGCGGCGCGACAGGTCGAGGAGCGCCCGGGCGACACGGCCGGGAACGTCGGAGAAGACCAGGTCGGACATCTGGTCGTTGGTCTTGCGCAGGCGCCGGGCGACGGCGCGCAGCAGCGCGGTCGCGACCTCGGGCCGGGCGTTGAGCCACGGCTGGAGGTCACCGTGCCCGAGGCCGAGCAGCTTGACCTCGGTCAGGGCGGTGGCGGTGGCGGTACGCGGGCCCGGGTCGAACAGCGACAGCTCGCCGATCAGCTCACCGGGGCCGAGGACGGCCAGCATGTTCTCGCGGCCGTCGGGGGAGGTGCGGTGCAGCTTCACCTTGCCCTCGGTCACGACATACAGCCGGTCGCCGGGGTCGCCCTCGTGGAACAGGGCGTCACCGCGTGCGAGGGTCACCTCGCCCATGGAGGCGCGGAGCTCCGCGGCCTGCTCGTCATCGAGCGCCGCGAAGAGCGGGGCGCGCCGCAGAACGTCGTCCACGAGTCTCTCTCCTATGTCGACCTGCTCAGGGGACCGCTCCCCATTTTGCCGGACGGCTCAAACAGTGCGATCAATCACAAGGATGCCGGACGTACGGGCGTGCTGTGCGGCGAGAGCCCCATCGGAGTGGTGTTACCTGAGGTCCGGGCGGGTGTCAGCGCCCGGCCTTAGGCTGGCCGGGTGTCCAACAAGCCGGTGAGAGCACAGGCCAAGGGGTCCGCGGCAGTGACCGCGCCCCATAATTCAGCCATGGGCGAACAGGCCTCCATGGAGCCGTCTGCGACGGTCCTGCCCGCCCCCCAGGGCAAAGCTTCGGCCAAGAAACCGAAGGCGGTGGCGTCCGCGAAGCCGGAATCCCGCCTCGCCATGATCCGCAGGGCCCGCCGCATCAACCGCGAGCTGGCCGAGCTGTACCCGTACGCCCATCCGGAGCTGGATTTCCGCAATCCCTTCGAGCTCCTGGTCGCCACCGTCCTCTCGGCGCAGACGACGGACCTACGGGTGAACCAGACGACCCCGGCGCTGTTCGCCGCCTACCCGGCGCCCGAGGACATGGCGGCGGCCCCTCCGGAACATCTGGAGGAGCTGATCCGGCCGACCGGGTTCTTCCGGGCCAAGTCGAAGGCCCTCATCGGCCTCTCGCAGGCCCTGCGGGACAACTTCGGCGGGGAGGTGCCGGGCCGGATAGAAGACCTGGTGACCCTGCCGGGGGTCGGCCGCAAAACGGCGAACGTGGTCCTCGGCAACGCCTTCGGAGTCCCCGGGATCACCGTCGACACGCACTTCGGCCGGCTGGTGCGCCGCTGGAAGTGGACCGAGCAGCAGGACCCGGAGAAGGTCGAGGCGGAGATCTGCGCGATCTTCCCCAAGAGCGAGTGGACGATGCTCTCGCACCGGGTCGTCTTCCACGGCCGCCGGGTCTGCCATGCGCGCAGGCCCGCCTGCGGCGCCTGCCCCATCGCCCCGCTCTGCCCGGCGTACGGGGAGGGCGAGACCGACCCGGAGAAGGCGAAGAAGCTGCTGAAGTACGAGATGGGCGGCTATCCGGGGCAGCGCCTGAACCCGCCGCCCGACTACCCGGGCCTCCCGGCCCCGCCGCTGGGAGCTCCTACGACGGCCTGAGCGCGGCACGACGGCCCGAGGGCGGCGCAGGGAGGCCCTCGGAACGAATCGGTACCCGGACCGCGTTCAGCGGTGTGGGAGAACACGGACAGGGGTGCCTATGACACGCGGTACACGGGACGAAACCACGGCGCCGGCCCGTGAGGGCGACGGCCTGACCCTCACCACCACAGGCCTGCCCGCCTGGCTCGACCCCGTGGCGGCCGCCGCGCGGACCGTCCAGCCCCGCCAGCTCAGCCGCTTCCTGCCCCCCGAGGACGGCCGCGGCCGCCAGTCCGCCGTGCTGATCCTCTTCGGTGAGGGCCCGCGCGGCCCGGAGCTGCTGCTCCAGGAGCGTGCGGGCAGCCTGCGCTCGCATGCCGGCCAGCCGTCCTTCCCGGGCGGCGCGCTCGATCCGCAGGACGGCGATCCGCAGACCACCGGCCCGCTGCGCGCCGCGCTGCGGGAGGCGCAGGAGGAGACCGGCCTGGATCCGGCCGGTGTGCAGCTCTTCGGGGTGCTGCCCCGGCTCTACATCCCGGTCAGCGAGTTCGTCGTGACCCCGGTGCTCGGCTGGTGGCGCGCCCCTTCCCCGGTCGGCGCGGTGGACCCGGCGGAGACGGCCCGCGTGTTCACGGTTCCGGTGGCGGACCTCACGGATCCGGACCACCGGGTCACCGTGGTGCATCCGAGCGGCCATCAGGGCCCGGCGTTCACCGTCGAATCGGCGCTGGTCTGGGGCTTCACCGCGGGCGTGATCGACCGGATCCTGCACTTCGCGGGCTGGGAGCGTCCGTGGGACCGCTCACGTCACGTCCCGCTCGACTGGCGCGCGTGAGACGGTGACCACGTGAACGTGCTGGACATCCTGTTGCTGCTCGCCGCCGTGTGGTTCGCGATCGTCGGCTACCGCCAGGGGTTCGTCGTCGGCATCCTGTCGGTGATCGGCTTCCTCGGCGGTGGCCTCGTCGCCGTGTCCCTGCTGCCTCTGATCTGGGACCAGGTGACCGACAACGGCACCGAGGCGTCCACCACGGTGGTCGTCATCGCCGTGGTGGTGATCATCATCTGCGCCTCGATCGGCCAGGCCCTGACCACCCACCTCGGCAGCCGGCTCCGGCGGTCCATCACGTGGTCACCGGCCCGCGCGCTCGACGCGACCGGCGGGGCGCTGGTCAACGTCGTCGCGATGTTGCTGGTGGCCTGGCTGATCGGCTCGGCGCTCGCCGGGACCTCCTTGCCGACGCTGGGCAAGGAGGTCCGTAACTCCAAGGTGCTGCTGGGCGTGTCGCGGGTGCTCCCCGATCAGGCCGACACCTGGTTCTCGGACTTCAGTTCGACTCTTGCCCGCAACGGCTTCCCACAGGTCTTCAGTCCGTTCTCGAACGAGCCCATCACCGAGGTGAAGGCGCCCGACCCGGCGCTCGCCCAGAACGGTGTCGCGGAGCGGGCCAAGCTCTCGATCGTGAAGGTCGTCGGCACGGCGCCCAGTTGCAGCAAGGTTCTGGAGGGCACCGGCTTCGTCTTCGCACCCGGCAAGGTGATGACGAACGCGCACGTCGTCGGCGGGGTCGGCGAGCCGACCGTGCAGATCGGCGGCGAGGGCAAGCTCTACGACGGCACCGTCGTGCTCTACGACTGGGAGCGCGACATCGCCGTCCTGGACGTGCCCAAGCTGAAGGCCCCGGTGCTGGAATTCACCGAGAAGGACGCGGTCGGCGGCAGCGACGCGATCGTCGCCGGCTTCCCCGAGAACGGCGCGTACGACGTCCGCGCGGCGCGCGTCCGCGGCCGGATCAACGCCAACGGCCCGGACATCTACCACCAGGGCACCGTCCGGCGCGACGTCTACTCGCTCTACGCGACCGTCCGCCAGGGCAACTCCGGCGGACCGCTGCTGGCGCCCGACGGCAAGGTGTACGGGGTCGTCTTCGCGAAGTCGCTCGACGACCCGAACACCGGCTACGCCCTGACGGTGGACGAGATCCGCGAGGACATCCGCATCGGGAAGACCGCCGACCGGCGGGTCGACAGCCGGGGCTGCGCCCTCTGACCGTACGAGGGACGCCTCCCACGGGAGCGTCGCCTACGCGTCTACATGCGGGGATGGCGCAGCCGGGCCGAAACCCAGCGGGCCCGGCGGCGCAGGATGCGTGGGATCCCGAGCCGGAGGTCGTGGGCGACCTGGTCGGCCCTGTCGTGATCGCCAGGCGCTGTGGCCGGGCGGCGTTCGCGTGCGGTGTCACGGTGGTCGTGCGTCCAGCTCATACAACGAGCTGTGCCCGGGGCCCAAGGTCCATAACCCCGTCCCGCGCGGCTAATTGGCCTATGCGCCGGGCAATTGAATGGTTGTAAGACAGGCGCATGACCAACCTGTCGGTCCATCAGCCGGTCCATCAGCGGTCCGGCTCAGGGTCCTTGAGCCAGTTCACCAGCTCGGTCGAGAAGGCGGCCGGATCCTCCTCGTGCGGGAAGTGCCCCAGACCGTCGAAGAGCCGCCAGCGGTAAGGGGCTTCGACGTACTCGCCCGAACCCGCCGCGCTGCGCGTACGCATCACCGGGTCCAGCGAGCCGTGCAGATGCAGCGTCGGGACCCGTACGGGCCGCTTCATCCGCCGGTTGAACTGCAGCCCGTCCGGCCTGGCCATCGACCGCATCATCCAGCGGTACGGCTCGATCGAGCAGTGCGCGGTGGACGGGATGCACATCGCCCGCCGGTACGCGGCGAGCGCCTCCTCGTTCCCGGCGTCCGTGTCCGCCAGCCGCCGGGGCCCGGACCAGTCCTGGATCAGCTCCCCTACGAGAGCCCCGTGGTCCGCGACGAGCTTGCGCTCGGGGATGAACGGCCGCTGGAAGCCCCAGATGTGCGAACTGGCCCGCGTCTGCCCGAAGTCGGCCAGCATCGCCGAGCGCCAGCGGCGCGGGTGCGGCATGGAGGAGACCACCAGGCGCCGCACCAGCTTGGGGCGCATCACGGCCGCCGTCCAGGCGAGGTATCCGCCGAGGTCGTGACCGACCAGGGCGGCGTCCGGTTCGCCGAGGGACCGTACGACCCCGGTGATGTCGAGGGCGAGGTTCGCGGGGTCGTAGCCGCGCGGGGTGCGGTCGCTGCCGCCCACCCCGCGCAGGTCCATCGCTACGGCGCGGTATCCGGCGTCGGCGAGCGCGGTCAGCTGGTGCCGCCACGTCCACCAGAACTGCGGGAAGCCGTGCAGCAGCAGCACGAGCGGGCCGTCACCCAGCTCGGCGACGTGGAAGCGGGCACCGTTGGCCGCGACGTCCCGGTGCGTCACCGCCCGCCCGCCGGGGATGGCGAGCCGGACCGCCGAGGCAGCGGTGGGAGGAGTGCTGGAGTCCGGCGTGGGCGCTGTCATGAGGACGAGCGTGCCACACCCACAGCCTTGTCACTCACCGGTCGCTGATGCGGTTTGACGGTCCCGACGAGCGCCGCGGTCTGCTTGACGGAGGCGATGGTCCTCTCCGGCGGCTTGACCTTCTTGATCTTCATCCAGGCAAAGAGCCCGAGCAGGACCGCGATCAGCACGAACGCCGCGCCGACGATCAGGAAGGAGGCCCAGAGCGGCAGCCCGAAATTGTGGATCCCGTACGCCGCGGCGAAGCTCAGCACCGGGAGTGCGAAGAGTACGAGCGCCCCCGCGACGACAGCTGCACCCCCGCCGATGCCCGCGCGCTTGACGTCCAGGCGGAGTTCCGCCTTCGCGAGGGAGATCTCGTCGTGCACCAGGGCGGACATCTCGGCGGTGGCCGAGGCGACCAGCTGGCCGAGTGTGCGCTCGGCTCCCCGCGCCTCTTGGTCCACTGCGCTCATCTCTGACTCCCTCTTTCGTCTGCTGCCGGCGGCTGTCCTCCGTCGTCAGTCAGATCATGCCGGACCGCCGCCCTCCTTGCTGGACCCGGCCGCGGCCATCTCGGCCTTGCGGCGGTGCTCCGCGGCCCTCTCCTCGTAGATCTTGGCCATCCGGAGGTGGTAGTCGGGCTGGTCCTCCTCGTAGATGTCCGGGATGCCGTCGTGGTCCTCGTCCCGCTCCTCCGCCTCGATGAGCGCCTTGTACGTGCGGTTGCGGAGCTTGAGCATGACGCCCGCCATCAGGGCGGCGATGAGGGAGCCGATCAGGACGGCGGCCTTGACCTCGTCGGTGAGGGTGGCATCCCCGGCGAACGCCAGTTCGCCGATCAGGAGGGAGACGGTGAAGCCGATGCCGGCGAGCGTGGCCACGGCGAGTACGTCGGGCCAGGCGAGGTCCTCGTTCAGTTCGGCCTTGGTGAACCGGGCGGCCAGCCAGGTGCCGCCGAAGATGCCGACGGCCTTGCCGACGACGAGGCCGAGGACCACGCCGAGGGTCTCGGGCCGGCTGAAGACCTCCCCGATGGACTCGCCGGAGAGGGAGACTCCGGCGGCGAACAGCGCGAAGAGGGGCACGGCCAGACCGGCCGAGAGGGGTCGGACCAGGTGCTCGATGTGCTCGCCGGGGGAGTGCTCCTCGCCGTCCTTGCGGGTGCAGCGGAGCATCAGGCCCATCGCCACGCCCGCGATGGTGGCGTGCACACCGCTGTTGTACATCAGGCCCCAGATGACCAGGGCGAGCGGGACGTAGACGTACCAGCCGCGGATCTCCCGGCGCAGCAGGAACCAGAACAGGACGAGGCCGGCGGCCGCGCCGCCGAGTGCCAGGAAGTTGATGTCGCTGGTGAAGAACACCGCGATGATCAGGATGGCGAAGAGGTCGTCGACGACCGCGAGCGTCAGGAGGAAGGCGCGCAGGGCGGACGGCAGCGAGGTGCCGATGACCGCGAGGACGGCGAGGGCGAAGGCGATGTCGGTGGCGGTCGGGACCGCCCAGCCGTTCATCGAGCCGTTGCCGAAGGTGTTGACCAGTACGTAGACCAGCGCGGGCACGGCCATGCCGCAGAGGGCGGCGATCACCGGGAGCGCGGCGGCCTTGGGGTCGCGCAGATCGCCCGCCACCAGCTCGCGCTTGAGCTCGATGCCGGCGACGAAGAAGAAGACGGCGAGCAGGCCGTCGGCCGCCCAGTGCTGGAGGGAGAGGTCCAGGCCGAGGGAGGCGGGGCCGATGTGGAAGGACCGGACGCTGTCGTAGCCGCTCGCGAAGGCGGGAACGTTCGCCCAGACCAGAGCGGCGATGGCGGCCACGAGCAGCAGTACGCCGCCGACGGTCTCGGTGCGCAGGGCATCGGCGACGAAGCGACGCTCGGGGAGGGAGAGCCGGCCGAGCAGCTTGCGGCTGGGCGTCGGTGTGCGCGTGGGCGTGTCCACGGTAGGACCTCCGGTTGGTCGACGGCATGACGAATGCAGTTGCCGACCAGACTTCCCGGCGCGCCCTGTGGGTATCGAACGTATCGAACGATCCGAACGTCAGTATTGACGAGTTGTTTACTTTACAGGGTGCGCGCAGTCGTATCGGGTGATCTTCACCTTAAACGGGAGGAGGGTGTCCGGCGCGTTGTGCGCCGGACACCCTCCAGGCCTGTGGCCCCGCTCCGTCAGTCCTCGCTGGAGGCGTCGGGCAGCTTGCTCTGGATCAGGTCCATGACCGAGGAATCGGCCAGCGTGGTGACGTCACCCACCGCGCGGTTCTCCGCCACGTCGCGCAGCAGGCGCCGCATGATCTTGCCCGAGCGGGTCTTCGGCAGCTCCTGCACGGGCAGGATCCGCTTCGGCTTGGCGATCGGGCCGAGCGTGGCGCCGACGTGGTTACGGAGCTCGGAGACCAGGGTGTCGGTCTCGGAGGCGCTGCCGCGCAGGATGACGAAGGCCACGATCGCCTGACCGGTGGTCTCGTCGGCCGCGCCGACGACCGCCGCCTCGGCCACGGAGGGATGCGAGACGAGCGCCGACTCGACCTCGGTCGTCGAGATGTTGTGGCCGGACACCAGCATGACGTCGTCGACCCGGCCGAGCAGCCAGATGTCGCCGTCGTCGTCCTTCTTGGCGCCGTCACCCGCGAAGTACTTGCCCTCGAAGCGCGACCAGTACGTGTCGATGAAGCGCTGGTCGTCACCCCAGATCGTGCGCAGCATCGAGGGCCACGGCTCGGTGAGGACCAGGTAGCCGCCTCCGCCGTTCGGGACCTCGTTCGCCTCGTCGTCCACGACGGTGGCGGAGATTCCGGGCAGGGCGCGCTGCGCCGAGCCCGGCTTGGTCTCGGTGACACCCGGCAGCGGGGAGATCATCATCGCGCCGGTCTCGGTCTGCCACCACGTGTCCACGATCGGGCAGCGGTCGCCGCCGATGTGCTTGCGGTACCAGATCCAGGCCTCGGGATTGATCGGCTCGCCGACCGAGCCCAGCACGCGCAGGCTCGACAGGTCGAACTTCGCGGGGATGTCGTCGCCCCACTTCATGAACGTACGGATCGCCGTGGGCGCGGTGTAGAGGATGGTGACGCCGTACTTCTGCACGACCTCCCAGAACCGGCCCTGGTGCGGGGTGTCCGGGGTGCCCTCGTACATCACCTGGGTGGCGCCGTTGGCGAGCGGCCCGTAGACGATGTACGAGTGCCCGGTCACCCAGCCGATGTCGGCGGTGCACCAGTAGACGTCGGTCTCCGGCTTCAGGTCGAAGACGGCCTGGTGGGTGTACGCGGCCTGGGTGAGGTAGCCGCCGGAGGTGTGCAGGATGCCCTTCGGCTTACCCGTGGTCCCCGAGGTGTACAGGATGAAGAGCGGGTGCTCGGCGTCGAAGGCCTGCGGGGTGTGCTCGGCGGACTGCCGCTCGACGATCTCGTGCCACCAGACGTCCCGGCCCTCGGTGAAGGCGGTGTCCTGGCCGGTACGGCGTACGACGAGGACGTGCTCGACCTGCGGGCACTTGGTGACGGCCTCGTCGATGGCGGGCTTGAGGGCGCTGGGCTTGCCGCGGCGGTATCCGCCGTCGGAGGTGATCACCAGCTTGGCGTCGGCGTCCTGGATGCGGGAGGCGACGGCGTCGGCGGAGAAGCCGCCGAAGACCACGGAGTGCGCGGCGCCGACGCGGGCGCACGCGAGCATCGCGACGACCGCCTCCGGGATCATCGGCAGGTAGACGGCGACCCGGTCTCCGGCCTGCACGCCCAGCTCGGTCAGGGCGTTGGCGGCCTTGGAGACCTCGTCCTTGAGCTCGGCGTACGTGATCGTGCGGCTGTCGCCCGGCTCACCCTCGAAGTGGAGGGCGACGCGGTCGCCGTTGCCGGCCTCGACGTGGCGGTCCACGCAGTTGTACGCGACGTTCAGCTTGCCGTCCGCGAACCACTTCGCGAAGGGCGGATTGCTCCAGTCGAGCGTCTCCGTCGGCTCGGTGGCCCAGGCGAGCCGCCGAGCCTGCTCGGCCCAGAAGCCCAGCCGGTCCGCGTCGGCCTGTGCGTACGCCGCCTCGGTCACGTTGGCGGTGGCGGCCAGATCGGCAGGCGGTGCGAACCGCCGCTCCTCCTTGAGCAGATTGGCCAGGCTGTCATTGCTCACGACATCTCCCTTTCCCAGGGTGTCCGTTGTGTCCCCGGGGCATAGCTCATCAGTTCAGACGCCCAGGTGACAAGGGGTAGCCGAGAATTGGTTTAGACCTATAGCACGGCTGGGCCTCGCGTGGGAACGGCGTACGAAGGCCCCTTCCCGCTGCAGGGTGCGGGAAGGGGCCAACAGCTTGCACGGATACGGGAGGGTATCGGTTCAGAGCTTGTGCGGATCAGGCGTTGTGGCCGACGCTGTCGAAAACCCGACAGTCGAAAAAGTCCTCTCCCTCGGACAGCAGATACGCCTGCGCCTCGCCCACGTGGAAGTACATGCCGTGCAGCTCCAGCGTGCCCTCGGCCAGCCGCCGACCCACCGATTCGTGGGCCCGTAGATGCTCCAGCTGCTGCACCACATTGGTCAGGCACAGCTGCTCCACGGCGTCGGCCGGGAGCCGTCCCGAGATCCGGGCCCAGGCGTGGTGCCGGCTGGCCATCCGCTCCAGGCTGGGCTGGCCGTGCCGCAGCCAGCGGCGCAGCGGGGTCATCGGGGCTCCCGGGCGGGAGTTCAGCAGGGCCTGCATGGCCCCGCAGCCCGAGTGGCCGCAGACGGTGATGCTGTCGACCTGGAGCACGTCCACCGCGTACTCGATGGCGGCCGCCACCGAGTCGTCCGTCGCCTCCGCGCCGGGCGGGGGGACCAGATTGCCGACGTTGCGGACGGTGAACAGGTCGCCGGGGCCGCTGGCCGTGATCATGCTGGTCACCAGGCGGGAGTCCGCGCAGGTCAGGAAGAGCTGTGAGGGCCGCTGTCCTTCGCGCGCGAGTCGGGCCAGCTCGTCGCGCACGCGGGGCGCGGTGTCCCGCTGGAAGGCGCTGATCCCGCTGGCCAGTTGCCCGGCCCCGCGCCGCCGGGCCGGGGCCTGCGCGACGCCTGCCGCGTCCTGCGTGCCGGGCGCGCCTGACTGCGTACGGTCGCCCGCGCCGCTGGGGCTGCCGTGGCCGCCGTGGCTCCCGTGGCCGCCGGAGCTGCCTGAGCCGCCGGGGCCGTCGGTGGTGCCGGAGCCGCCTGTGGTGCGCGTGTCGTCAGCGGTGGGCGTGGCACGGTGGGCGCAGTGGTTCTTCCAGGGCGTCCACGGGCGACAGCAGTGATGCCCTCCGCGCGACGCCCCCCGCTGGGCCGGGTGGTCGGTGCCGTCGCCGCCGAGGGAGCGGCCGGTGAGCTCCAGGGATCCGCCGTGCGCCAGATGGGACTCCTGCCAGTCCTGCAGGGTCTCGTAGGCGGCGTGGTCCATGAACGAGCCGTCGAGCTCGATCACCGCGTGCCCCTGCTGCGGAAGCTGGTTCAGCACCCGGCTCAGCCGGGGCACCGCGAGGAAGGTCAACTGCCCCCGGGCCCGTACCCGGTGGACGCCGTCCCGCTCCTCCACCGTGATCCGGGTCCTGGCCAGCCGGTGGAGGGACACTGCGACGGCCACCGCGATTCCGACGGCCACCCCCTCCAGCACCCCGCCCAGCACCACGGCCACGATCGTCGTCGCGTAGACCAGGGCCTCGCGGTGCCGGGTGACCGTACGCAGGTGCGTGATGCTGACCATCTGGACGCCGACGGCCATCACCAGGGCGGCCAGCGCCGCGAGCGGGATCATGTCGAGGACCGGGACGAACAGCCCGGCCGCGACCAGTACCCACAGCCCGTGCAACATGGCTGATTTCCGGCTGACCGCACCGGCCTTGACGTTGGCCACGCTGCGGACGGCCACACCGGTGACCGGCAGCCCGCCCAGCGCGCCGGAGACGATGTTCGCCGCGCCCTGGCCGCGCAGTTCGCGGTTGAGGTCGGCGCGGGGCGGACGGTCGGCCGTACCCCGCTCGGCGGCGATCAGCTTGTCGGTGGCGACCGTGGACAGCAGGGATTCCACACTGCCGACCAGTGTGATGGTCAGGACCGCGGCGATCAGCCCGAGCACCGGCCCCTCGGGCAGTTCGGGCATCGCGTGGCTGCGCCAGGACGGCAGATCGACGCGGGGCAGGCTGAGCCCCGCCAGGGCCGCGAAGGCGGTGGCCGTGGCGACGGCGGCCAGCGCGGCCGGGATCCTGCGCAGGGCGCGGCCCGTCCGTCCCGGCAGCCGGGGCCATCCCAGCAGCACGCACAGGGTCAACGCGCTCATCCCGAGTGCTGCCGGATGCAGGTCGGCCAACTGGGCGGGCAGCCCGGCCACATTGGCCACGACGGAACTCTGCGGGGTGCCGCCCAGCACGATGTGCAGCTGGGCCACCGCGATGGTCACGCCGATTCCCGCGAGCATGCCGTGCACGATCGCCGGACTCACCATGAGCGCCGACCGGGCGGTGCGCAGGAAGGCGAGCACGAGCTGGCAGCAGCCGGCGAGCACGGTGATGGCACACGTGGTGCGCCACCCGTAGTGCTGGATCAACTCGGCGGTCACCACCGTCAGTCCGGCGGCGGGCCCGCTGACCTGAAGGGGAGCGCCGCCCAGCCGTCCGGCCACGATCCCGCCGACGGCCGCTGCCACCAGCCCGGCCTGAAGGGGGGCTCCGGTGGCCAGTGCGATGCCGAGCGAGAGCGGCAGGGCGATCAGGAAGACGGCGATGGAGGCCGACAGGTCCGCGGAGAAGGTCTTGCGGGGGTCTTCGGTGCTCTTGGTGGCGGCGGTAAGGGCTCGGGCTGTGACGTCTGGGGCTGTCATAGGTTCCCGTCTCCTCTGGGGAGGGATGAAGCGGCGGGAGTCAACACTCAGTAAATGGACGGTAATGGAGAGTAAAGATGAGTGGCGGATAATTCGGGCAAATGGCCTACGAATTAGCACCCAAGGGTGATTAAGCATTTTGTCCGGCTTGTCATACCTTCCTCAAAGTCGACCACGTGGGACGTTGCGGAACGGAAGTCCGCGAGGGAACTGCGAGGGAGAGGTGTGCGGATGATCGCCGCCACGAAGAAGATCGCCGGCGGCCTGGTCGCCACGGCCCTGGTACTCGGTGCCGCCGGATGCGGCGGCTCCGAGCCCGCGAAGTCCGCAGGCCCTGGTGGCCAGAACGCCGGGGCCGGCGCCCCGGGGGCACCCGGCAGCGTCCTCAAGCTCATCGGCGACGGTTCGACCGCGTACACCGGCCCGCAGCCCAAGGTGGAGAAGCCGCAGAAGCTGAAGCCGGGCGAAAAGCCGCCGCAGTTCGTGGTGTTCTCGTGGGACGGGGCCGGCGAGGACAGCCAGAAGCTCTTCTCGCACTTCCGCGATGTCGGCAAGAAGTACAACGCCCGAATGACCTACTTCCTCAGCGGCGTGTACCTGCTGCCGGAGGAGAAACGTTCCCTCTACACGGCTCCCCAGCACGGCTCGGGCCGCTCCGACATCGGCTTCGGCGACCTCGAAGGCATCAAGGACACCGCCACCCAGGTCCGCGCGGCCTGGCTGGACGGCAACGAGATCGGCACCCACTTCAACGGCCACTTCTGCGGTCCCGACGGCGGCGTCGGCACCTGGTCCGTGGACGAGTGGAAGAGCGAGATCAACCAGGCCAAGGCCTTCGTCAAGAACTGGAAGACGAACGCCGGCCTGAAGGGCATGGAGCCGCTGCCCTTCGACTACGACAAGGAACTCGTCGGCGCCCGCACGCCCTGCCTCGAAGGGCAGAAGAACTTCATGCTGGCCGCCAAGGACATGGGCTTCCGCTACGACTCCAGCGGCATCAGCAAGCAGATCTGGCCCAAGAAGACGGACGGGCTCTGGGACATCCCGCTCCAACTGGTGCCCATTCCCGGCCGCGCCTTCGAGACGCTGAGCATGGACTACAACTTCATGGTCAACCAGTCGGGGACCACCTCGCAGGGCGACCCCTCGCAGCACCGGTACTGGGGCGACCAGATGCGCGACGGCCTGCGACAAGCCTTCGACCGCGCCTATCAGGGCAACCGCGCACCGCTGATCATCGGCAACCACTTCGAGTCGTGGAACGGCGGCACCTACATGCGCGCCGTCGAGGAGTCCATCAAGAGCATGTGCACCCAGAAGGAGGTCCGCTGCGTGCCGTTCCGCGAGCTGGCCGACTGGCTGGACGCCCAGGACCCCAAGGTCGTCACGTGGATGCGCACCCTCGACGTCGGTGAGTCACCGCAGCAGGGGTGGGCGAAGTTCCTCACCGCGGGGCCGCCGGCGCCGCCGGCCGCCCCCTCGGCTCCCGGCACGGTCAAGCCGGCTGCGGAGTCGGACGAGGACTGACGAGGTTCCGTCCCTCCTGAAGGACGAACCCGGGGTCGACCTGGTCCGCCAGGTCGACCCCGGTCTTGGCGTTCCCCCAGCTCTCCGCGTTGCGCAGGTGGAAGTGCACCATCTGCTCGGTGTACTTCGCCCAGTCACGGTCGGCGTACGAGTCCTCGGCCGCGTCCTGGAGCGCCTGCAGCGCGAGCCGGTTCGTGGCCTCCAGCAGCTCGAACGGAGCCGGGCGGCCCTTCTCCATCGCCCGCACCCAGTCGGAATGCCCGAAGGTGACCAGCAGGTCCTCGCCCACCTCGTCCTGGAGGAACTCGATGTCCTCCGGCCCCTGGACCTTGTTGCCGACCACCTTGAGCGCGACCCCGAAGTCCCGGGCGTACTCCTTGTACTGGCGGTAGACGGAGACGCCCTTGCGGGTGGGCTCGGCGACCAGGAAGGTCACGTCGAAGCGGGTGAACATGCCGGAGGCGAAGGAGTCGGAACCGGCGGTCATGTCGACGACGACGTACTCGTCCGGGCCGTCGACCAGGTGGTTGAGGCACAGCTCGACCGCGCCGACCTTGGAGTGGTAGCAGGCCACGCCGAGATCGGCCTCGGTGAACGGTCCGGTGGCCATCAGTCGTACGGGGTCCCCGTCGAGGAGCAGCGTGCGCGCGCAGGCCTCGTAGACCGGGTTGTCCTCGGTCACCCGCAGCAGGCGGGAACCGGCGCCGGGGGGCGTGGTCTTGATCATGCTGTCGGTGGACGTGATGCGCGGGTTGGACCCGCGCAGGTACTCCTTGATCAGGGGCAGGTGCGCCCCGAGGGCGGGCAGTGCGGCGGCCTCGTCGTCGGCGAGTCCGAGGGCGGGGCCCAGGTGCTGGTTGATGTCGGCGTCCACCGCGACGACGGGGGCTTCATTGGCTGCGAGGTGGCGGATGAAGAGGGAGGACAGCGTCGTCTTGCCGCTGCCGCCCTTTCCCACGAAAGCGATCTTCATGTTCACCAAGGGTAGTGGAACGGTAGCGTCCCGTGGTCAAGCCGAGTGAAGAAGACCACTCCAAGGAGGGGTCGGTGCCAAGGGTCCGCAGTGCGTAGGCTCCTTACTTATGAGTAGCGCTTCTGACCCGCTGGCCTCGCTGGCCGGGCTTCCGGGTGTCGCCGAGTCCGTGGATTCCGTACGCAAGGCAGTGGACCGGGTCTACGGGCACCGGGTGATGCGCCGGCGCAGCGGGGAGATCACCTCGGAGGCCGCGCTGCGCGGTGCTCGGGGCAGCGCCGCCCTGTCCGGGGCCGACTGGGCGCTGGAGGAGGTGCGCCGCCGGACCGACTTCAGTGCGGAGGCGGAGGCGCGGACGGTGGGCGCGGCCCTGCGTCTGACGGCCGAGGCCGGTCAGCTGCTGAGCATCTGGCGCCAGTCGCCGCTACGGGTCCTCGCGCGCCTGCACCTGGTCGCCTCGGGGTCGACCGAGGCCGGGGACGTGGTGGGCCGGCCGCGGCTGGCGGGTGAACCGGTGGACGAGCCCCTGGTGGACCTTCCGCTGCCCAGCGCGGACGAGGTCGCGGGCCGGCTGGACGGGCTGTCCCGGCTGATCATCGCGGGCGGTTCCGCTCCCGCCTTGATCACGGGGGCCGTGGTGCACGGGGAGCTGCTGGCCCTGCGGCCCTTCGGCTCGTACAACGGGCTGGTCGCGCGTGCTGCCGAGCGGATCGTGCTGATCAACAGCGGCCTCGACCCCAAGGCGATCTGTCCGGCGGAGGTGGGTCACGCGGAGCAGGGGCGCGCGGCGTACCTGACGGCCTTCGAGGGGTACGTCTCCGGCACCGCGGAAGGAATGGCGGCCTGGATCGCGCACTGCGGCCGGGCGATCGAACTCGGAGTCCGCGAGTCGACGGCGGTCTGCGAGGCGCTCCAGCGGGGCGCGGCCTGAGCCTGAGCTCCCACCAAGGTGGCCGGGAATGGGTTGCGGCGACACCGTCTTGCGTTGGTGTCGCCGCTGGCATTCACGCCGAGTTACCAAGCGTCCTCGATGGTTGCCCATCAGGTCGGGGACTTTGCCCGTCACCTGGTGCGGCTGGCCCGTAATCGACGGGTCGACGTCGCGTGGGTGCTCGGCGTTCATGCTTCGGTCCGTGGGCCTTACTGCGTTTTAAAGATGATCCTCTCGGATGTTCTTTGGTCTCGCGGGCCGTTAACTCATTTGTACTCCGCCGCGGTCCGGAGCGAAACCCCTGGCCTGAGTTCTTTACCTTTCGGGGCAAATCCAATTGAACGGGACATCCTGTATCCCCATGGGTCGGGACAGCCCCCAGGTGGTCGCCGGCCGGGAGTCGGGCAGATTCAGGAGGTCGCGGCGGCGATCATGGCCCGACGCCGGCTCGCGTACCAGACCAGTCCGGCGGTGGCCGCTGCCGCTCCGACCGCCGCGGCGGCGACGAGCGCGGGTCGCGCGGGCATCGACAGCCCCGGCAGCCGCTGCTTGAGCCGTACGGGCTTGTTGAACACCAGCACCGGCCACTCCCGCGCGACCGCCTCGCGCCTGAGCGCCCGGTCGGGATTGACCGCGTGCGGGTGCCCCACGGCCTCCAGCATCGGCACGTCGGTGATCGAGTCGCTGTAGGCGTAGCAGCGCGCGAGGTCGTACCCCTCGGACTCCGCGAGCTCGCGGACGGCTTCCGCCTTCGTGGGGCCGTAGGCGTAGTACGCGATCTCTCCGGTGAAGCAGCCGTCCTCGCCGACCACCATGCGGGTGGCGACGACCCGGTCCGCACCGAGCATCTCCCCGATCGGCTCGACGACTTCGGCGCCGGAGGTCGACACGATCACCACGTCACGCCCGGCGGTGTGGTGGGCCTCGATCAGCGACGCGGCCTCGTCGTAGATGATGGGGTCGATCAGGTCGTGCAGCGCTTCGGCGACGATCTCCCGCACCTGCTGCACGTTCCACCCCTTGCACAAGGCGGACAGGTACTCGCGCATGCGCTCCATCTGGTCGTGGTCGGCGCCGCCGGCCAGGAAGATGAACTGGGTGTACGCGGTCCGCAGCACGGCCCGCCGGTTGATCAGGCCGCCCTGGTAGAAGGACTTGCTGAACGTCAGAGTGCTGGACTTCGCAATGACCGTCTTGTCCAGGTCGAAGAAGGCGGCGGTCCGAGGCGAGGAGTGCGGCAAGGGCTGATTTTCCACGAGCCGAGCATATGCGCCCACCATTCGGCGTAAGGTGTGGCGCGTGGGTTTGCCTGAGAGGGCTCTCGGGTACACCATGGAAGTCACGGATCGTTCGCGACCGTGCTAACCCGGTCTGGCTCCTCCCCCCCCGAGTCGGACCGTGGGGACGACCCCCGCTCTCCCCCCCGGCGGGGGTCGTCGCATGTCCGGACGCGGTTTGCGTCCCATGCCTTCGGCCTTCAGAGACCATCTGCCCGGCCCTTCCCCTTCAGTGGGCCCGCACGGCGAAGGCCCTCACCCTCTCGAACTCGTCACGCTCCGTAGTGGTTCCGCCGCGCTGTGGAACTCACCTGATGGGGTGGCGAAGTTATTCACAACCGGCCTCTTGTCCACAGTTTTCGACCAAGATCCACTTCATTTTCCGGAACCCTGCACGGTGATTCCAGCCGCGAAGTCCGCGGCTCGTGGATTTGCGGTGAGAAGGGGGCGGAGATCGTGGCTGGATCGAAGTCGTGTGAAGTACCGGAGCCCGTGGTGGCCGGTGGGGGCGCGCTGTCGCCCCGTGCGGGCGGCGTGGGACCAGGCGGCGGGCGGCCGCTGATCATCACCGAGGATCCGCTGCTGCTGGACGATCTGCTGCGGCTGTGCGCCGCCGCGGGCGCCGAGCCGCATGTGCACCATGCGGTGCCCGAGCAAAGCGGAGCCGGTGGTGACCTGGGTTCTGGGGGTGACGGGAGCGGTCCGAGCGCCGCAGCAGCGCGCGGGAGCGTCGGCTGGGAGTCCGCCCCGCTCGTGCTGGTCGGGGACGACGCCGCCCGCCGGGTGCGCGGAGCGCCGCGCCGGGACGGGGTGTTCCTCGTCGGCCGTGACCTCGACGACCCCCAGGTGTGGCAGCGGGCGGTGGAGATCGGCGCGCAGGAGGTGCTGCGGCTGCCCGACGCCGAGAACCGGCTGGTCGACCGCATCGCCGATGTGGTGGAAGGGGCCGGGCGTCCCGCCCTCACGGTCGGCGTGATCGGCGGCAGCGGCGGGGCCGGCGCGTCCACGCTCGCCTGCGCCCTCGCCCTGCGTGCCGCCCGCGTCGGCGAGCGCACCATCCTCATCGACGGGGATCCGCTCGGCGGCGGCATGGACGTGCTGCTCGGCGGTGAGAGCGCCGAGGGGCTGCGCTGGCCCGACTTCGCCGCCTCGCGCGGCCGGGTCGGGGCCGGGGCGCTGGAGGAGTCCCTGCCCGAACTGCACGCGCTGCGGGTGCTGAGCTGGGACCGCGGCGACCGGGTGGTCGTGCCGCCCGCCGCCGTGCGGTCCGTGGTGGCCGCCGCCCGCCGCAGGGGCGGGGTGGTGGTCGTCGACCTGCCCCGCCGGGTGGACGAGGCCGTGGCGGAGGTGCTGGCCCAGCTGGACCTGGTGCTGATGGTGGTGCCGGGCGAACTGCGCTCGGTGGCCGCCGCCGGGAGGGTGGCGGCCGGGGTTCGGATGGTGGCCCGGGACGTCCGGGTGGTCGTACGGGGCCGCTGCCCGGACGGGCTCGACGCCGAGGCCGTGGCGCGGCTGCTGGGGGCGCCGCTGGCCGGTGAGGTGCCGGTCGAGGTGGGGCTCCCGGGGCGGGTGGCCGAAGGGGAACCGCCGGGAGCGCGGGGCACGCTGGCCCGGTTCTGCGACGGCTTCTGGCAGCGGGCGCTCGGCTCCGCCCAGGGGGTGCCGGCATGAGCGCGGTGCTGCTGGACGCGGTGCGCCAACGCCTGGCCGAGAGCGGCGCCGAGCCGACACCGGCCCGGGTCGCGGCGGCCCTGCGGGCCCAGGGCCGGCTGCTCGGAGACACGGAAGTGCTGGGCGTGGCCGCCGAATTACGCTCAGAGCTGGTCGGCGCCGGCCCGCTGGAACGCCTCCTCGCCGACCCGGAGGTCACCGATGTGCTGGTGGCCGCCCCGGACCGGGTGTGGGTGGACCGGGGTGGCGGGCTGGAGCTGACCGCGGTGACCTTCACCGACGCCGAGGCCGTGCGCAGGCTGGCCCAGCGGCTGGCCGCCGTCGCGGGGCGGCGACTGGACGACGCCAGGCCCTGGGTGGACGCCCGGATGCCTGACGGCACCCGGCTGCATGCCGTGCTGCCTCCGGTGGCGGTCGGGTCGGCGTGCCTCTCTCTGCGGGTGGTGCGGCCGAAGGCGTTCACGCTGGAGGAACTGGTGGCGGCGGGGACCCTGCCGCCGGGCGGCCAGCGACTGCTGCGGGCGATGGTCGAGGCACGGCTGTCGTTCCTCGTCTCCGGTGGGACGGGGACGGGCAAGACCACTCTGCTCAGCGCCTTGCTGGGGCTGGTCGGGCCGGGTGAGCGGATCGTGCTGGCCGAGGACTCGGCCGAGCTGCGCCCCGACCATCCGCATGTGGTGAGGCTGGAGTCGCGGCCCGCGAACCAGGAGGGGGCGGGGCTGGTCACCCTGGCGGATCTGGTCCGCCAGGCGCTGCGGATGCGGCCCGACCGGCTGGTGGTCGGCGAGGTGCGGGGCGCTGAGGTGGCGGACCTGCTCGCCGCGCTGAACACCGGGCACGAAGGTGGCTGCGGCACGGTGCACGCCAATGCCGCCGCGCACGTCCCGGCCCGGCTGGAGGCGCTGGGGACGGCTGCGGGGCTCGACCGCGCCGCGCTGCACAGCCAGTTGGCGGCGGCGCTGACCCTGGTGATTCACCTGGTGCGTGACCGTACCGGGCGCCGCCGGGTGGCCGAGGTGCATGTGCTGGAGCGGGATCAGGCCGGGCTGGTGGTGACCGTCCCGGCGTTGCGCTGGGCGGCGCGCGGCTTCGTACGGGAGCCGGGCTGGGCGCGGCTGGCGCCGCTGCTGGGAGGTGTCCGGTGAGCGCCGGGCCGTTCGGGTCGGTGGCGGTGTTCGCCGGGGTGCTGTGCGCCGGTGCGGCCGCCTGGGTGCTGGCCGGGGGTGACCACGTGTCCCGGAGGGCCCGGTTGGTGCTGGCAGGGGGAGGTCCGGTGGTGCCGGGTGGACCGGCGTACGGGCAGCGGTTGCTCGCCTTGGTGCGGGTACGGGCGGGGCGATCGCGGGAGTGGGCCGCTCTCCTGGCCGGGCTGGTGGTCGCCCTGCTGGGCGGGTCCGTGATCCCGCTGGTGCTGGGAGCGGCCTCGGTGCCGCTGCTGCGGCGCTGGCTGCGGGCCAGGGACCGGGAACGGGCGCGCGGCGCCCGTGCCGCCGAGGTGGTGGCGCTGTGCGGGGCCGTGGTGGGGGAGTTGCGGGCCGGGGCGCAGCCCGGCCAGGCCTTGCTGGCGGCGATGCGCCGTACGGCCGCGGGCCCCGGGGGCCCGGGCGCGGTGGAGGCGGGCGTACTGGCCGCCGCGGCGTTCGGCGGTGATGTGGCCGGGGCACTGCGCGAGGCGTCCCGGGAGCCGGGCGCGGAGGGACTGGCCGGGATGGCGGCCTGCTGGCGGGTATCGGTGGACGGCGGAGCCGGCCTGGCGGCCGGACTGGATCGGATGGAGGGGGCGTTGCGGGCCGAGCGGGACCGTGAGGAGTCCCTGCGGGCCCAGTTGGCGGGAGCCAGATCGACTGCCGTTGTGCTCGCGCTGCTGCCGCTGGTGGGGCTGTTGATCGGTACGGGGCTGGGGGCGGATCCGCTGCGGGTGCTGCTGCACTCCCCGGTGGGGTGGGGCTGCCTGATGGCCGGCGGGGTGCTGGAGGCGCTGGGACTGCTGTGGTGTCGGCGGATCGTACGGGCGGGGGAGCGGTGATGGGCGGGTCAGTGGTCCACAGGCTGGGGATGGCGTGGTGCCTCCTGGCGGCGGTGTGGTGCGTGGTGTCGGTGGTGTGGGCGCGGCTGCGCCGGCGGGCGGCGCGGCGAAGGCTCAGGGGACTGTTCCGGGCGGAACCGGTGCGGGGCGGGCCGGTGTGGGGGCGCCGGATACGGGCGGCGTCGGTGACGTGGGCCGGACCGTTCGGGGCGTTGCTGGCCGGCTGGGTGCTGATCGGCGGAGGGCTGGGGGTGCTGGTCGGCTGCGGTGCGGCCTTCGGAGTGCGGCGCCTGCTCACCCGGGCGCGGCCGTCGGCCGGGTTCGATGCGCGGGAAGCGGAGCGGCAGTTGCCGTTCGCTGCGGATCTGCTGGCCGCCTGCCTGGCGGCTGGTGCGGGGCCGGTGGAGGCGGCCGAGGTGGTGGGGGACTCGCTCGGTGGCCCGGTGGGAGAGCGGCTGGCGCGAGCGGGGGCGGAGCTGCGGCTCGGCGGGGAACCGGGCGCCGCGTGGGGGAGGTTGGCCGAGATACCGGGCGCCCGGGGGTTGGCGGAATGCCTGGAGCGGGCCGCCCGGACGGGGGCGCCGGCCGCGGAGCCGGTATCCCGCCTGGCGGCGGCCCTCCGGGCGGACCGGTCCCGGCAGGCGGGCGCCAGGGCGCAGCGGGCGGCGGTGCTCGTCACCGCGCCGGTGGGGCTCTGTTTCCTCCCCGCGTTCCTGGCGGTCGGAGTGGCGCCGGTGGTGATCGGAATGGCCTCCGGGTTGCTGTCGGGCAGCTGAAAGGCGGGGCACTCAAAAGACGTACTGATCAAAAGCTGAAAACACATCAAGAACGAAAATCCACAGGAGGTTGTCATGAGGATCATCTGGTTTCGGATGAGGGCGGCGCTGGTCGGCCGCAAGGGCGATGCCGGAATGTCGACGTCGGAATACGCCATGGGCACGATCGCGGCGTGTGCGTTCGCCGCGGTTCTGTACAAGGTGGTGACGAGCGAGGTGGTCTCGACGGCGCTGCAGTCGACCATCGGGAAGGCGCTCGATGCGCCGTTCTGAGCGAAAGCCGCCGGGAATCGGGGACGGCGGATATGTGACGGCGGAGGCGGCTCTGGTCATCCCGGCGCTGGTGCTGTTCGCGGCGCTGCTGGTGTGGGCGCTGATGGCTGCGGCCGCGCAGATCCGGTGTGTGGACGCCGCTCGGGCCGGTGCCCGGGCGGCGGCCCGCTCGGAGCCGGCGGAGGTGGCGCTCGGGGCGGCCAGGGAGGCCGCACCGCCGGGGGCGCGGGTGGAGCTGGAGCGGTCGGGCGACCTGTGGCGGGTCCGGGTGGCGGCGCCCGCGCCGGGCCCGGGTGGGCTGCGGGTACGGCTCGGGGCGCAGGCGGTGGCCCTGGCCGAGGACAGCGTGGGGCCGCCGCCGTGAACCGGGACCGGGGCTCGGCGACGGTGTGGGCCATGGTGGTGGTCACGGTGCTGGGAACGGTGTTCGGAGGCGTGCTGCTGCTCGGTCAGGCCGTCGGTGCCCGCCACAGGGCCGGTGCGGCGGCCGACCTGGCGGCCCTCGCGGCGGCGGCTACCTGGGCCCACGGCCCCGAGGCGGCCTGCGCCACGGCGGTCCGCGTGGCCCGGGCGCAGGACGCGACGGTGATCGCGTGCCGCGTCGAGGGGGAAGTGGCGGAAGTCACAGCCCGAGTCCGGGCGGGCCCGTTCGCCCCGGCTCTCCCGGCCCGCGCCGGTCCGCCGCTGCGGCCGGGCTGACCGGGGTGGCGGGGCGCCGTCACCCGAGCGGCCCAGCGGTCCTCAGCCGGCCGGTGGCTGCTCTTCGGCGGCGTCTGGATCCGGCGTCGCGGCGTCGGGGGCCGGGGCGAGGAGACGGGTGAGGAGACGGATGGCGCCGCGTTTGTGGAGGGGGTCGTTGCCGTTGCCGCACTTGGGGGACTGGACGCAGGAGGGGCAGCCCGCCTCGCACTCGCAGGCGGCGATGGCGTCACGGGTGGCCGTCAGCCAGGCGTGGGCCGTGTGGAAGCCCCGCTCCGCGAAGCCGGCGCCGCCGGGGTGGCCGTCGTAGACGAACACCGTGGGCAGCAGGGTGTCGGGATGCAGCGGCACGGAGACGCCGCCGATGTCCCAGCGGTCGCAGGTCGCGAACAGCGGGAGGAGGCCGATGGAGGCGTGCTCGGCGGCGTGCAGGGCGCCGCCGAGGATCTCCGGGTTGATCCGGGCCTCGTCGAGCTGGTCCTCCGTGACCGTCCACCACACGGCCCGGGTGCGCAGGGTGCGAGGCGGCAGGTCCAGCTTGGCCTCGCCGAGCACCTCGCCGGTGATCAGTTTGCGGCGCAGGTAGGAGACGACCTGGTTGGTGACCTCGACGGAACCGAAGCAGAGCCGGGCCGCGCCCCACGGGATCTCGGTCTCGGTCTCCAGGATGGAGATGGAGGTGGTGTCGCGGGCGGTGGTGGAGAACGGCGGATTCGATTCCTCGACGAGGGCGACCGAATCCTCCAGGTCCAGGTGTTTCACCAGGTAGGCGCGGCCCTGGTGGAGATGGACGGCCCCGTCGTGGACGGCGGTGTGGGAGGCCGCTTCGTCGACCGTGCCCAGCAGCCGGCCGGTCGAGGCCTCCACGATCTGCACGGGCCGGCCGCCCCCGCCCCGGATGTCGGTCAGGTCCGAGGCCCGCTCCCGCCTGGTCCAGTGCCAGGCCGTGGCCCGGCGGCGCAGCAGCTTCGCCGCCTCCAGCTGCGGAAGGAGTTCGCGGGTCGCCGGGCCGAAGAGTTCCAGGTCGGGTTCCGTGAGCGGAAGCTCCGCGGCTGCCGCGCACAGGTGCGGGGCCAGGACGTACGGGTTGTCCGGGTCCAGGACGGTGGCCTCCACCGGCTGCTGAAACAGCGCCTCGGGGTGGTGGACCAGGTAGGTGTCCAGCGGGTCGTCCCGGGCGACCAGGACGGCCAGGGCGCCCTGGCCCGAACGGCCGGCCCGCCCGGCCTGCTGCCACAGCGAGGCGCGGGTGCCCGGGTATCCGGTGATCAGGACGGCGTCGAGGCCGGAGACGTCCACGCCCAGCTCCAGGGCGGTCGTGGCGGCCAGGCCGAGCAGCTCACCGGAGTGCAGGGCCCGCTCCAGGGCCCGCCGCTCCTCGGGCAGGTAGCCGCCCCGGTAGGCCGCGACACGCCCGGGCAGCGAGCGGTCCACCCCCGCGAGCCGCTCCTGGGCGATGACGGCGATCAGCTCGGCCCCGCGCCGGGACCGTACGAAGGCCACCGTACGGACGCCCTGGACGACCAGATCCGTCAGCAGGTCGGCGGTCTCGGCGGTGGCGGTACGGCGTACCGGAGCGCCCTTCTCGCCCTTGAGGTCGGTCAGCGGCGGCTCCCACAGGGCGAAGACCACCTCCCCGCGCGGCGAGGCGTCGTCGGTGACCTCGATGACCGGCACCCCGGTCAGCCGGGAGGCGGCGGCCGCCGGCTCGCTCGCGGTGGCGGAGGCCAGCAGGAAGACGGGCTCGGAGCCGTAGCGGGCGCACAGCCGCCGCAGCCGGCGCAGGACCTGGGCGACGTGGGAGCCGAAGACCCCGCGGTAGGTGTGGCACTCGTCGATCACGACGTAGCGCAGGGCCCGCAGGAAGGAGGACCAGCGCGGGTGGGCAGGGAGGATCCCGCGGTGCAGCATGTCGGGGTTGGTGAGGACGTAATTGGCGTACTGGCGCACCCATTCGCGTTCTTCTACGGGCGTGTCGCCGTCGTAGACGGCGGGACGGACCGCGTTGCCGAGCGGGGCGGCCAGCTCGCGTACGGCGCGCCGCTGATCGGCGGCCAGCGCCTTGGTGGGGGCCAGGTACAGGGCGGTCGCGCCCCTCCCGTTCGGGGCCTGCGCCCCCTCCACGAGGGCGGAGAGCACGGGCGCGAGGTAGGCCAGGGACTTGCCCGAGGCGGTGCCGGTGGCGACGACCACGGACTGCCCGTCCAGGGCGTGCTCGGCGGCCGTGGCCTGGTGTTCCCACGGATGTTCGATCCCCGCGGCTTGGATGGCGGCTACGACATCCGTTCGGATGAGGTCGGGCCAGACCGCATGACGACCCTCCCGAGGGGGCAAGTGCTCCGTATGAGTGATGCGCGCAGCTCGGGAAGACCCCCGTGACAGACGGTCCAGGACCGTGCCGGGGGTGGGTCGTGGATCCGCGGGTACCGTGGGCCGACCGGGGCGGTGAGTGCTGGCCATTGGAACCGAGTGTGTCACTGGCGTGCGGGACAATGGCCCCAAGGCGTCGTGCGCGCCTGCCGGTAAGTGATTGAATGCCATCGCGGCAGCCGATCCCTCCCCTACCTTCGGGTGGGGAGGCCCCTGGGGGGCGCCGCTCGATAGCAAGGTGCTGGAGGATCCGTGGACCTGTCCCTGTCGACTCGCACTGTCGGCGACCGCACGGTCGTAGAGGTCGGTGGCGAGATTGATGTGTATACCGCGCCCAAGCTGCGCGAGCAGTTGGTGGAGTTGGTGAACGACGGCAGCTACCACTTGGTTGTCGACATGGAGCGAGTGGACTTCCTCGACTCCACCGGCCTCGGTGTGCTCGTGGGAGGCCTCAAGCGTGTTCGCGCGCACGAGGGCTCGCTGCGTCTGGTCTGCAACCAGGAGCGCATCCTGAAGATCTTCCGAATCACCGGTCTGACCAAGGTGTTCCCGATCCACACGTCTGTGGAAGACGCCGTCAGCGCCACCGACTGACGGCTCCTGGCGACGGCCGCCGAGGCGGCGCAGGAGCCTGGAGGAGCGGGGGTACCGGACCACGGGTGGTCCGGGCCCCTGTCAAGGCACGCCCGTAGTCCGAGGGGGACGCACATGGCCACCGTTGAACTGCGCTTCAGCGCCCAGCCCGAACACGTCCGGACGGCCCGCCTGGTCGCGGCCGCCGTGGCGCGCCGGGCGGGGGTGGAGGAAGCCGTCCTCGACGAGGTCCGCCTCGCCGTGGGCGAGGCCTGTTCGCGCGCTGTCGGGCTGCATCGGAGCAATGGACTGACCGCGCCCGTCCGGGTGGTGCTGACCGAGGAGGAGAAGGTGTTCTCCATCGAGGTCGCCGACGAGGTCCCCGGACCGGTCGGCGGTTCCTCCCAGGCCGTGCCCGGCACGGCCGCCGCCTTGGACCCGGATGGCGACGGCGAGGACGAGATGGGTCTGGCGGTGATCAGCGGGCTCGTCGACGACGTCGCGGTGACCGCGGGGGAATCCGGCGGAACCATCCGGATGAGCTGGCCCGTCGCCACGGCCTCGGATCCTTCGTAGCGCCGCGCCGGCACGTCCCCAGCGCCTCCCGTACGCCACCGGACGGCTTGGGTGGCGTTGCCTCCGTCATATCTTCCGATCTTTATCAAGGCCCTGCTGAGCAGGGCCTTTTCTCTTTTCCGGGAAAATTCTCTTGATCGCCGACCGGCCGGTGACTGATCGTCAATGCTTTTGTCCCATTACCTCTTTCGGGGGTAATGAAGTGACGCGATCTATTGCTGAGGAGCGAGTGCAGGCCAATTCCGTTTCACGCCCACTGTTTTGATCAGGTCGCGCTCCCTACAATCCGTCCACATCTTGAGCTCATCGCGTCAAGGAGGACGAATGACGGGGCTCTTCACCCCTATCGCGCCGGATCACGCAAATGATCTGGCAGCCGCAGTACTCACCGATGACAATCGGCTCATCGTGATCGTCATCGCGGCCGTCGCACTGGCCGCACTCGTCGTCGCGCAGATCCTGGTCCGCCAGGTCCTCGCCGCCGACGAGGGAACCGACAGTATGAAGAAGATCGCCGCGGCCGTGCAGGAAGGCGCCAACGCCTACCTGGGCCGCCAGTTGCGCACGCTCGGCGTCTTCGCCGTCGTGGTCTTCTTCCTGCTCTTCCTGCTCCCCGCCGACGACTGGACGCAGCGGGCGGGCCGTTCCGCCTTCTTCCTCGTCGGCGCACTCTTCTCGGCCGCCACCGGCTACATCGGCATGCGGCTCGCGGTCCGCGCCAACGTCCGCGTCGCCGCCGCCGCACGCGAGGCCACCCCCGCCGAGGGCGAACCCGCCAAGGACCTGACCGAGGTCTCCCACAAGGCCATGAAGATCGCCTTCCGCACAGGCGGTGTGGTCGGCATGTTCACCGTCGGACTCGGTCTGCTCGGCGCCTCCTGCGTCGTGCTGGTGTACGCCGCGGACGCGCCCAAGGTGCTGGAGGGCTTCGGCCTCGGCGCCGCCCTGATCGCGATGTTCATGCGCGTGGGCGGCGGCATCTTCACCAAGGCCGCCGACGTCGGCGCCGACCTGGTCGGCAAGGTCGAGCAGGGCATTCCGGAGGACGATCCGCGCAATGCCGCGACCATCGCCGACAACGTGGGCGACAACGTCGGCGACTGCGCGGGGATGGCGGCCGACCTCTTCGAGTCGTACGCCGTCACCCTCGTGGCCGCGCTCATCCTCGGCAAGGCCGCCTTCGGCGACCTCGGCCTGGCCTTCCCGCTGATCGTGCCCGCCATCGGTGTCGTCACCGCCATGATCGGGATCTTCGCGGTCTCCCCGCGCCGCTCCGACCGCAGCGGGATGACGGCCATCAACCGCGGCTTCTTCATCTCCGCCGTGATCTCCCTGGTGCTGGTCGCGATCGCGGTCTACGCGTACCTGCCGGCCACCTACAAGGAGCTCGTCGGCGTCGAGGACGCCGCCATCGCGAACCACCCCGGGGACCCCCGGGTCCTGGCCGTCGTCGCCGTCGCCATCGGCATCGTCCTCGCGGCCCTGATCCAGCAGCTGACCGGCTACTTCACCGAGACCAACCGCCGTCCCGTCCGGGACATCGGCAAGTCCTCCCTGACCGGCGCGGCCACCGTGGTCCTCGCCGGCATCTCCGTCGGCCTGGAGTCCGCCGTCTACACGGCGCTGCTCATCGGCCTCGGCGTCTACGGGGCGTTCCTGCTCGGCGGCACCTCGATCATGCTGGCGCTCTTCGCCGTGGCCCTGGCCGGCACCGGCCTGCTCACCACCGTCGGTGTCATCGTCGCGATGGACACCTTCGGCCCGGTCTCGGACAACGCCCAGGGCATCGCGGAGATGTCCGGCGACGTCACGGGTGCGGGCGCGCAGGTCCTGACCGACCTGGACGCGGTCGGCAACACCACCAAGGCCATCACCAAGGGCATCGCCATCGCCACGGCGGTGCTCGCCGCGTCGGCCCTCTTCGGCTCGTACAACGACGCGATCGCCAACGCCGTGAAGGAAGTCGGCGCCAAGGCCGGGGAGATGAACCTCAGCCTCGACATCGCCCAGCCCAACAACCTGGTCGGGCTGATCCTGGGCGCGGCCGTCGTGTTCCTCTTCTCGGGTCTGGCCATCAACGCCGTCTCCCGTTCCGCGGGCGCCGTCGTCTACGAGGTGCGCCGTCAGTTCCGCGAGCACCCCGGGATCATGGACTACACCGAGAAGCCCGAGTACGGGCGCGTGGTGGACATCTGCACCAAGGACGCCCTGCGCGAGCTCGCCACGCCCGGCCTGCTCGCCGTCCTCACCCCGATCGCGGTCGGGTTCTCCCTCGGCGTCGGAGCGCTCGGCTCCTTCCTCGCGGGCGCCATCGGCACGGGCACGCTGATGGCGGTCTTCCTCGCCAACTCCGGTGGCGCGTGGGACAACGCGAAGAAGCTCGTCGAGGACGGCCATCACGGCGGCAAGGGCAGCGAGGCCCATGCCGCGGTGGTCATCGGAGACACGGTCGGCGACCCGTTCAAGGACACCGCCGGCCCGGCCATCAACCCGCTGCTCAAGGTCATGAACCTGGTGGCGCTGCTGATCGCCCCCGCGATCGTTCAGTTCAGCTACGGCGACGACACCAGCCCGGTCGTACGGGCCGTCGTCGCGTTCCTCGCGATCGCGGTCATCATCGGCGCGGTCTACGTCTCCAAGCGCCGCGGCATCGCCGTCGGCGACGACAGCGAGGGGGCGCCCGCGGAGCGGGTGGGGCAGTCGGCCGACCCGGCGGTGGCTTCCTGAGGCCCCGGATTCCGGTGGCCTGACTCCGGGACCTGATCCTCGGCGCTGATCTCCAGGCCTGGCCTCGGAGTTGCGGTCGTGGGCCGACGGGATCGAAGATACGCCCGAACGGCGGACGGGCGGCGCGGACTGACGCGCCGTCTGTCCGCCTTTGCGCGTCCCCGGATGGAGGGCGTGTATCTTCCGGGCCGAGAGCCTTCGAAGGGACCAATCCGGTGAACAAGAAGCTTGCGGCCGCGGTGTCCGGCGGTGCGGTACTGATGCTCGTCCTGTCCGGCTGCGGCGGTGAGGACGACGGGGACAAGAAGGCCGAAGCCTGGGCCAAGAAGGTCTGCGACAAGTGGGAGCCAGAGCTCAACAAGATCAAGACGACCAACGACGAACTGAAGCGGGTGGCCACGCAGAGCAGTAAGCCAGAGGAGGTCCAGGCGACCGACTCGGCCGCCTTCCAGACCCTGTCCGAGGCCTACAAGAACATGGGCGGCGCGCTGAAGGACGCCGGTGTCGCGCCGGTCGAGGGGGGCAAGGCGGCCCAGGACTCGGTGGTGAAGAGCTACGAGGAGATCTCGAAGACCTACACCGGCCTCAAGACCAAGATCGACACGCTCGACCCCAAGGACCAGTCGAAGTTCGCCGCTGGCCTCCAGGAGGTCGCCGACGGCATGAACGAGGTCGCGGCGAACGAGACGGCGAGCAAGCAGCGGCTCAACTCGACCGGCCTGAAGGTGATCTACACCCAGAAGGGCTGCCAGATCACCGCCCCGGCGCCCACGATGAGCTGACCGCCGACGGCGCCCGTCTGCGCGCCGTCGCGCCGTCGCGGCGTCCTCGTCCAGGGCGGCAGGGTCTCGAACGGACCCCGCCGCCCTGCCGCGTGTCGCGCGTCGCACGGATTGTCGGTGTCAGCGGCCACAATGGACGGGTGAGTACCACCAGCCTTCCCTCGTCCGACCACGCCGCCGAATTCCGTGCCGCCCTGCTCGCCGCCGGCTTCACCGCCGACGGGTTGCTCGATCTGCTCGGCGCCCCCGCCTACGCCGCGCTGGCCCGCAGCGAGACGGTCCCCGCCCTGCGGGCCGCCCGCGGGCAGGGTGACCGCCCGCTCGCGAGCCTGGTCCGGCTGTTCCTGCTCCAGGAGCCCGTGCCCTACGCGCACGCCGCGGCCGCGCTGCCCGTCGAGGCCGCGATCGCCGACGGATGGCTGCGGCGGGAGGGTGACGAAGTCCACGCCACCGTCGACGTACGCCCGTACGGCGGCCCGGACGGCGAGGACTGGTTCATCGTCTCCGACCTCGGCTGCGCCGTGGGCGGGGCCGGCGGGGTCGGCAGCCGGGGGCGTCAGCCAGGCACAGCCGTCGTGCTCGGCGTGGGCGGAGCTTCGACCACCCTGGCCGGGATCACCGTGCGCACGCCCGTCGGCACGGCCCTGGACCTCGGCACCGGATCCGGGATCCAGGCACTGCACGCGTCCCGGCACGCCACCCGGGTCACCGCCACCGATGTCAACCCGCGCGCCCTGGAATTCACCCGGTTGACGCTGGCGCTCTCCGGGGTGCCGGAGGCCGAGCTGCTGACCGGGTCCCTGTTCGAGCCCGTCGGCGACGCGACGTACGACCTCATCGTGTCGAACCCGCCCTTCGTGATCTCTCCCGGTGCCCGGCTCACCTACCGGGACGGCGGCATGGGCGGGGACGACCTGTGCCGGACGCTGGTGCAGGAGGCCGGCGCCCACCTCAACCCGGGCGGATACGCGCAGTTCCTCGGCAACTGGCAGCACGTGGAGGGCGAGGACTGGCACGACCGGCTCCGCTCCTGGGTGCCGCGCGGCTGTGACGCGTGGATCGTGCAGCGTGACGTGCAGGACGTGACGCAGTACGCGGAGCTGTGGCTGCGTGACGCCGGCGACCACCACACCGACCCGGCCGCGTACGCGCGGCGCTACGAGGAGTGGCTGGACGAGTTCGAGGCCCGCAAGACCAAGGCCGTCGGCTTCGGCTGGATCACCCTGCGCCGCAGCGACGCCGCGGAGCCCTCGATCGTGGTCGAGGAGTGGCCGCACTCGGTGGAGCAGCCGCTCGGCGAGACCGTACTGGCGCACTTCGCCCGGCAGGACTACCTGCGCGACCACGACGACGCGGCGCTGCTGGCGGGGTATTTCCAGCTGGGCGCCGAGGTCGTCCAGGAGCAGGTCGGCGCGCCCGGCGCGGAGGACCCGGAGCATGTGGTCCTCCGGCAGAACCGCGGGATGCGGCGGGCGACGAAGGTCGACACGGTCGGGGCGGGCTTCGCCGGAGTGTGCGACGGCTCACTCAGCGCGGGCCGGATCCTCGACGCGATCGCGCAGCTGGTGGACGAGGATCCGGTCGTTCTGCGCGACCGGACGCCGGAGGCGATCCGGATGCTGGTGGAGCAGGGCTTCCTGGATCCCGTACAGGGGCCCACAGCGTCGTAGCGGAGGCCGCGGGGGTTCTCGTAGCCACGATGTAACCCGGGGTTCGCCTGCTGTATCCCCACGGCTGTCAAGCTCCGGGACACGGGGATCCGGGGGGATCCCCGAGCGGCTCAGGGGAAATGGGGAACGGCATGGAACGCGGTCCGGCGATCTTCGCGGCGACCGTGTTCCTGCTGTTCGGAGCCGCTCTGCTGGCCTGGACGGGGGCACGCGCACTGCACCGGGCACCGGTGGCTGATGGCGTGCGCCCCGTCGTGGCCGTACCGCTGGCGCTGCTGGTCGGCGCGGGGTCGCTGGCGCTCGGAGTCTGGTGCCTCGAGCGGTTCTGAGGCGACCGCCCGCGATGATCTCCGTAGGGGTGTGAAACCCGACGTCGCGACGGGTGCGGGAGCGGGGCCAGACGGCCCTTCGGCCACCCTGCCCAGTGATCGGGAAGCGGCCGCCGCGGCATCCGGGCGGCAGAAACGGCACTTGTCGGGTTACCGTTCGAGTGGCCGTTGCGGGCTTGTGCCGTTTGACACGGGGGCGGGTTGTACCGTCACACTCCGCAGCGTCGCCGTACTGCGACCGAGTGCCGACCGGAGAGAAGAGCCAAGTTGTCCCCGACTAGCGAGACCGCAAAGGGCGGCCGCCGACTCGTCATCGTCGAGTCCCCTGCCAAGGCGAAGACGATCAAGGGCTACCTCGGCCCGGGATACGTCGTCGAGGCGAGCGTCGGGCACATCCGCGACCTGCCGAGCGGCGCGGCCGAGGTTCCCGACAAGTACACGGGCGAGGTCCGTCGCCTCGGTGTGGACGTCGAACACGACTTCCAGCCGATCTACGTCGTCAACGCGGACAAGAAGGCGCAGGTCCGCAAGCTCAAGGACCTGCTGGCCGAGTCCGACGAACTCTTCCTCGCCACCGATGAGGACCGCGAGGGCGAAGCCATCGCGTGGCACCTGCAGGAAGTCCTCAAGCCCAAGGTCCCCGTCCACCGGATGGTCTTCCACGAGATCACCAAGGACGCGATCCGCGACGCCGTCGCCAACCCGCGCGAGCTGAACCAGCGCATGGTCGACGCCCAGGAGACCCGCCGAATCCTCGACCGCCTCTACGGCTACGAGGTCTCGCCGGTCCTGTGGAAGAAGGTCATGCCGAAGCTGTCGGCGGGCCGCGTGCAGTCGGTGGCCACCCGCCTCGTCGTCGAGCGGGAGCGCGAGCGCATCGCCTTCCGTTCCGCCGAGTACTGGGACCTGACCGGCACCTTCTCCACCGGCCGCGCCGGTGACGCCTCCGACCCCTCGACGCTGGTCGCCCGCCTGAACACGGTGGACGGCAAGCGCGTGGCGCAGGGCCGCGACTTCGGCTCGACCGGGCAGCTCAAGAGCGAGGTGCTGCACCTCGACGAGGGAGGCGCCCGGGCGCTGGCCGCCGCGCTGGAGGGTGCCTCGTTCGCCGTCCGCTCGGTGGAGTCCAAGCCGTACCGCCGTTCCCCGTACGCCCCGTTCCGTACGACGACGCTCCAGCAGGAGGCCTCGCGCAAGCTCGGCTTCGGTGCGAAGGCGACGATGCAGGTGGCCCAGAAGCTGTACGAGAACGGCTTCATCACCTACATGCGTACGGACTCCACGACGCTCTCCGAGACCGCCGTCACGGCGGCTCGGGCGCAGGTCACCCAGCTGTACGGGTCCGACTACCTGCCGGAGAAGCCGCGCGTCTACGCCGCGAAGGTCAAGAACGCGCAGGAGGCGCACGAGGCGATCCGCCCTTCAGGTGATCGTTTCCGCACCCCGGCCGAGACGGGTCTGAGCGGCGACCAGTTCCGCCTGTACGAGCTGATCTGGAAGCGGACCGTCGCCTCCCAGATGAAGGACGCGGTCGGCAACTCGGTGACCGTGAAGATCGGTGGGCGGGCGTCGGACGGCCGGGACGCCGAGTTCTCCGCGTCCGGCAAGACGATCACTTTCCACGGCTTCATGAAGGCCTACGTCGAGGGCGCGGACGACCCGAACGCCGAGCTGGACGACCGCGAGAAGCGGCTGCCGCAGGTCGCCGAGGGCGACGCGCTGTCGGCCGAGGAGATCACGGTCGACGGCCACTCCACCAAGCCGCCGGCCCGGTACACCGAGGCCTCGCTGGTCAAGGAGCTGGAGGAGCGGGAGATCGGCCGCCCGTCGACGTACGCGTCGATCATCGGCACGATCCTCGACCGCGGCTACGTCTTCAAGAAGGGCACGGCGCTCGTGCCGTCCTTCCTGTCCTTCGCCGTCGTGAACCTGCTGGAGACGCACTTCGGGCGGCTCGTCGACTACGACTTCACCGCGAAGATGGAGGACGACCTCGACCGCATCGCGCGCGGCGAGGCCAAGTCCGTGCCGTGGCTGAAGCGCTTCTACTTCGGTGCGGAGGACGCGTCGGAGGTCGTGCCGGCGGACGGCGACGCCCTCGGCGGCCTGAAGGAGCTGGTCACGGACCTGGGCGCGATCGACGCCCGCGAGATCTCCTCCTTCCCGGTCGGCGAAGGCATCGTGCTGCGGGTCGGCCGCTACGGGCCGTACGTGGAGCGGGGCGAGAAGGACGCGGAAGGCCACCAGCGGGCCGACGTACCGGAGGAGCTCGCTCCGGACGAGCTGACGGTGGAGTACGCGGAGGAGCTGTTCGCGAAGCCGAGCGGCGAATTCGCACTGGGCACCGACCCGGTGAGCGGGAACGAAATCGTCGCGAAGGACGGTCGCTACGGGCCGTACGTGACGGAGATCCTGCCCGAGGGCACGCCGAAGACGGGCAAGAACGCGGTCAAGCCGCGGACGGCCTCGCTGTTCCAGTCGATGAGCCTGGACACGGTCACCCTCGACGACGCGCTGAAGCTCATGTCGCTGCCGCGCGTGGTGGGCGTGGACGCGGAGGGCGTGGAGATCACGGCCCAGAACGGCCGCTACGGCCCGTACCTGAAGAAGGGCACGGACTCGCGGTCGCTGGAGAGCGAGGACCAGCTCTTCTCGATCACGCTGGACGAGGCGCTCGCCATCTACGCGCAGCCCAAGCAGCGCGGCCGGGCTGCGGCCAAGCCGCCGCTGAAGGAACTGGGCACCGACCCGGTGAGCGAGAAGCCGGTAGTGGTCAAGGACGGCCGCTTCGGGCCGTACGTGACGGACGGCGAGACGAACGCGACGCTGCGGCGGGACGACGACGTCGAGACGATCACGCCGGAGCGGGGCTACGAGCTGCTCGCGGAGAAGCGGGCCAAGAGCCCGGTGAAGAAGACCGCGAAGAAGGCTCCCGCCAAGAAGGCCCCGGCGAAGAAGGCGACGGCGACCAAGACCGCCGCGGCGAAGAAGACGACGGCGGCCAAGAAGACGACGGCAGCGGTGAAGAAGACCGCCGCCAAGAAGGTTCCGGCGAAGAAGGCGACGGCGGCGAAGGCCGCTGCGGCGGACGAGTAGTCGTCGGCCGTTCAGGATCGGTGGGACCGGCACAGGGGCCCCGTGCGCGCCGCACGGGGCCCCTGTGCGTCCGGCTGCCGGGGTACGGGCGGCGGGCCGGAGAGGGGTGGGTTCCGGGTCACACCCGAGGTTGTCCACAGGCCCCCGCAGCGGCTGAGCACAGCGGATAGGCTGGGCGGATGACGCGAGCCGAGCAGCCGAGGGTCGTGACCGCCTCCGAGACCCCGACCTACGACGAAGCCCTAGCCGCGGACTCCCGCGAGCGAGCGGTGCGCGCCCTGCTGCGCACGCCCAGGCTGCGCAGGCTGTGGAGCGCCCAGTTGGTGAGCGGCATCGGTGACGCCCTCGCCCTGCTGGCCCTCGTGCTGCTCACCCTGCAGGCTGCCGTGGCCTCGGCCCCGGCGGGGCTGTTCGGCGGCGGATACCGGGGCGCGGCCTTCGCCGTCGCCGCCGTCTTCGGGGTGCGGGTCCTCGCCACCGTGCTGTTCGGCGCGGTGCTGCTCGGCCCGCTGGCCAAGCTCACCGCCCCCGGCGGCAAGCTGGACCGCCGCTGGACGATGGTCGGCGCCGACGGGCTGCGGATCGGCCTCTTCGTCGTGGCGCCGCTCTGGCTCGACTGGATCCCGGCGCACGCCACGACCGCGCTCCTCGCCACCGTCTTCGTATCCGGCGCCGCCGAGCGGGTGTGGACGCTGGCCAAGGAGAGCGCCGCTCCCGCCCTGCTGCCGACGCCGCCGCCGGAGGGGGCGACCGTACGGCCGCTCCCGGACCACCTGGACACCCTGCGGCGCCTGACGCTGCGTACGGCCTTCGCGGCGCTGCCCGTCGCGGCCGCCGCGCTGCTCGCCGCGACGCTGGTCGGGCGGGCGCTCGGCCTCGGCGTGGACTGGTTCGCCGCGAACCAGGCGGCGCTGGGCTCGTACGTGGCCGCAGGCCTGTTCGCCGCGTCCGTCTCGCTGCTGCTGCCCCTGACACTGCCGGCCACCAAGACGCCGCGGCCGCGCTCCCCGCTGGAGGGCCTGCGGGCCCCCAGGGCGGGGGACCGGCCCGACAAGGGGCGTACGGGCGCCATCCCGGTGCTCGTCCTCGCCTGCGCCGCGATCGCCGGAGCGGTGGCTTCCGCCGCCTCCGTCGCCGTCCTGCACGCCTTCGACCTGGGCGGCGGCCCGTCCTCGTACGCCCTGCTGGTGCTCGCCCTCGTCGGCGGCACCGCCCTCGGCATCCGCGCCACTCAGGCCGGCAAGGTGCTGCCCGCCCTGTCCCGTCGCCGGCTGCTTGCCCTCGCCATGGCGGTGACGGGGCTCGCGCTGCTGCTCGCCGGGCTGGTCCCGGACACGGCGACGGTCCTGTTCCTGGCGCTGCTCGGCGGCACCGCCGCGGGCGTCGCGGCCAACACCGCGCACACGCTGCTGGACCAGGAGACGGAGGAGTTCCGCCGGGCCCGGGTCACCGAACACCTCCAGGCCGTCGTACGGGTCGCCGTGGCCGTGGGAGCGGTCGCCGCCCCGCTGGTGGCCGCGGCGATCGGCCCGCACCGGCTGGCCGGCGGCGGGGTCGTGTTCTCGCACGGCGGCGCGGCCTTCACGCTGATGCTGGTCGGGGCCGTGCTGCTGCCCGTCGCCGTGGGGGTCCTCGCCAAGGCCGACGACCGTGGCGGCGTACCGCTGCGCCGCGACCTGCGCGAGGCGCTGCGGGGCGGGGAGCCGCTACAGGCGGCGTCCACCACCGGATTCTTCATCGCCCTGGAGGGCGGCGACGGTGCCGGAAAGTCCACCCAGGTGGAGGCGCTGGCCGACTGGATACGTGGCAAGGGCCACGAAGTCGTCGTGACACGGGAGCCCGGGGCCACCCCGGTCGGCAAGCGGCTGCGCTCGATCCTGCTGGACGTGTCCTCGGCCGGGCTGTCGAACCGCGCCGAGGCGCTGCTGTACGCCGCCGACCGCGCCGAGCACGTGGACACGGTGGTCCGGCCCGCGCTGGAGCGGGGTGCCGTGGTCATCACCGACCGCTACATCGACTCCTCGGTGGCCTATCAGGGCGCCGGGCGCGACCTCTCCCCGACCGAGATCGCCCGGATCTCGCGCTGGGCCACGGGCGGGCTCGTACCGAACCTGACCGTGCTGCTCGACGTGTCGCCGGAGGCGGCGCGGGAGCGCTTCACGGAGGCGCCGGACCGGCTGGAGTCGGAGCCGGCGGAGTTCCACCGGCGCGTGCGGGCCGGGTTCCTGACCCTCGCCGCGGCCGATCCCGGGCGCTACCTGGTGGTCGACGCCGGCCAGGACCCGGGCTCGGTGACCACCGTCGTACGACACCGCCTGGACCGGATGCTGCCGCTCTCGGAGGCGGAGGTGGCGGCGCAGATCGAGGCCCGGCGACTCGCGGAGGAAGAGGCGCGGCGCAGGGCCGAGGAAGAGGCGGCGCGCAAGGCGGAGGAAGCCCGGCTGAGGGCCGAGGAGGAAGCCCGGCTGGCCCGCGAGGCCGAGGAAGCCCGGATCAAGGCCGAGGCCGAGGCCGCCCGGAAGGCGGAGGAGGAGCGGCTACGCGCCGAGGAGGAGGCCCGCGCCCGGGCCGAGGCCGAGCGGCTGCGCGTGGAGGCCGAGGAGAGGGCCCGCGCCGAGGAGCAGGAGCGGATCCGCCTCCAGGAGGCGGAGGAGGCGCGCCTGCGCGCCGAGGCCGAGCAGCGGAGGCTGGAGAAGCAGCGGCGCGCGGAGGAGGCCCTGCTGAGGGCGGAGGAGGCGCGCCGACTGGCGGAGGCCTCGGCGGCGGCCGCCGCCGCGGAGGCTGCTGCCGCCGCGGAGGCTGCTGCCCGCGCCCCCAGGGTGGAGATGCGCAAGGAACCGCTGCCGGACGATGCCGTCACCGTCGAGACTCCTGTGGTCAGGGGGGTCGCGCAGCCGGACGACGTGACGCAGACGGTTCCGGTGCCGAAGGCGGATCCTGCTGCCGGTCCGGCGGACGAGACGGCGGTACTGCCGCCCGTGCCGGGGCGGCAGGCGCCGCAGGCACCGCAGGCTCGGCAGACGCCGCCCGCGGATTCGGCGGGCCGGAGGGGCTCGGCGGCGCGGCCGACGGCCCGTCGCCCCGAGGAGAACCCGGCCGACCGGGTACCGCCGGGCATCTTCCGGGACGCCGGGAACGACGTGACCCGCGAGCTGCCCGTCGTCGGTGACGACGGCAGACAGCGCCGGGCCCGCCCCGACTGGGCCGAGGCGACGCCGATGGACGATCTGCCGACCCTGGCGGACGAGCTGCTCGGCCCGCGCCGGGACGACGAGGGCGACGAGGGCGAAGGCCGGCGCCGCCGCCGCTGAAGCGGTCGGACGGGATGTGAGGGGACGGGACTGTCAGCGGACGGGACTGTCAGTGGTGCGCGCCACAATGTGTGCGGGACGTGTCGACGGACAGCGAGACGACGAACAGCAGACGACGGACAGCAGACGACGACGGACAGTGAAAGGCGGTGGCGGGAATGCCCGTATGGGACGACCTGGTAGGACAGGAACGCGTGCAGGCGCAGTTGGCCGCCGCCGCCCGTGACGCCGACGCCCTGGTCACGGCCACCTCGGCCGGCACGTCGTCGCCGCCGTCGTCGAAGATGACCCACGCCTGGCTGTTCACCGGGCCGCCCGGCTCGGGGCGGTCCACCGCCGCCCGTGCCTTCGCGGCCGCCCTCCAGTGCGTCAGCCCCGACCGCGCCCTCGGCGGTGAACCGGGCTGCGGGTTCTGCGAGGGCTGCCACACCACCCTGATCGGTACGCACTCCGATGTGGAGATCGTCCGCACCGATCTGCTGTCCATCGGTGTGAAGGAGACCCGCGACCTGGTCCGCCGGGCCCAGCTCTCACCGGCTGTGGGGCGCTGGCAGGTCATCGTCCTGGAGGACGCCGACCGGCTCACCGAGGGCGCGGGCAACGTACTGCTCAAGGCCGTGGAAGAGCCCGCCCCGCGCACGGTGTGGCTGCTGTGCGCGCCCTCGCTGGAGGACGTGCTGCCCACCATCCGCTCCCGCTGCCGGCACCTGACCCTGCGCACCCCGTCGGTGGCGGCGGTGGCCGATGTGCTGGTGCGGCGTGACGGCGTCGAGCCCGCCGCCGCCGCGGCCGCCGCCCGCGCGACGCAGGGCCACATCGGCCGGGCCCGCCGGCTCGCCACCGACGAGGCCGCCCGGTCCCGCCGGGCCACCGTCCTGAGGCTTCCGCTCCGGGTGGACGACGTGGGCAGCTGCCTCAAGGCCGCGCAGGAGCTCGTCGACGCCGCCGCCGAGGACGCCAAGCAGATGGCGGAGGAGGTCGACACCAAGGAGACCGAGAACCTGCGGACCGCGCTCGGTGCCGGAGCGGGCGGCTCGGGCAGCCGTATGCCGCGCGGCACGGCGGGCGCGATGAAGGAGCTCGAGGACCGGCAGAAGCGCCGACGTACCCGTACCCAGCGCGACAGCCTCGACCTGGCGCTCACCGAGCTCACGGGCTTCTACCGTGACGTGCTGGCGCTCCAGCTCGGCTCGGGCCTGGCCATCGCGAACGAGGAGATACGGCCGGACCTCGACCGGATCGCCCGCGCCTCGGGCCCCGAGCGCACCCTCAGACGTATCGAAGCGATCATCGCGTGCCGCGACGCCCTCGACCGGAACGTGGCGCCGCTGCTCGCGGTCGAGGCGATGACGATGGCGCTGCGCGCGGGATGATCCGCTCGTCGTCGCCTGCTCGCTCCGTTTGACCGGTTCACCCGTATGAGCGATCCGGGGCGGGGCAGGGGAGGAGGCCGGTCGGGGCGGGGCGGCGGTTCCTTCCGGATCGCTCGCAGCCTGCCCGGTCCGGGCAGGCCGGACAGGGCGGCCGGACAGCACGTAGGCTCGCGGCATGGACACCAGTCGCCTGCTGCGTACCACCGGCATCGTGATCGCGGCCACCGGGCTGCTGCTCTCCGGATGCACCTCCGGCGGTTCGGGGGCCTCGGCCGAGCCGACCACGTCCCCGTCCTCGGCCGACCCGAGCGCGGCCGCGGCCGCGCTGCGCCCGTACTACGAGCAGAAGCTGAGCTGGCGCGAGTGCGGTGTCCCCGGGTTCGAGTGCTCGACCATGAAGGCGCCGCTGGACTACGCGAAACCCGACGCCGGCCAGGACGTCGACCTCGCGGTGGCCCGCCGCCTGGCCACCGGCCCCGGCAAGCGGCTGGGCTCCCTGGTGGTCAACCCGGGCGGCCCGGGAGGCTCCGGCATCGGCTACCTCCAGGCGTACGCGGGCATCGGCTACCCGGCCGCCGTGCGCGCCCAGTACGACATGGTCTCCTTCGACCCGCGCGGCGTGGAGCGCAGCACGCCCGTCGAATGCCTGTCCGGTCCGGCGATGGACGCGTTCACGCAGGTGGACCAGACGCCGGACGACGCGGCGGAGCGGGGCCGGCTGGTGGCCGCGTTCAAGGAGTTCGCGGCGGGCTGCCAGGCGCGTTCGCAGCGGATCCTGCCGCACGTCTCCACGGTCGACTCCGCCCGCGACATGGACATGCTCCGCGCGGTGCTCGGTGACGAGAAGCTGACCTACGTCGGGGCCTCGTACGGGACGTTCCTCGGGGCGACGTACGCGGACCTCTTCCCCGACCGGGTCGGCCGACTGGTCCTGGACGGCGCGATGGACCCCTCCCGGCCGGCGATCGACCTCAACCGCGACCAGACGGCGGGCTTCGAGACCGCCTTCCGCTCCTTCGCCAAGGACTGCGCGAAGCAGTCGGACTGCCCGCTGGGCCAGGGCGGGCCGGACGCGGTGGCGCAGCGCCTGAAGGAGTTCTTCCGCAAGGCCGACGCCCAGCCGGTGCCGTCGGGTGAACCGTCCCGCCCGCTGGGCGAGTCCCTCGCGACGACCGGCGTGATCGCGGCGCTGTACGACGAGAGCGCGTGGCCGCAGCTGCGCGAGGCGCTCGCCGACGCCATCGACGGCGACGGGGCAGCGCTGCTGGCGCTGGCGGACAGCTACTACGAGCGCCAGGGGGACGGTAAGTACGCCAACCTCATGTACGCGAACGCCGCCGTGAACTGCCTGGACCAGCCGGCCGCCTTCGCCGGGCCGGACGCGGTCGTCGCCGCGCTGCCGTCCTTCGAGAAGGCCTCGCCGGTCTTCGGCGCGGGCCTGGCCTGGGCCTCGCTGAACTGCACGTACTGGCCGGTCAAGGCCACGGGCACGGCCCGACCCCTCACGGCGAAGGGCGCCGCCCCGATCGTGGTGGTCGGCACCACCAGGGACCCGGCCACCCCGTACAAGTGGGCCCAGGCCCTGGCGGCCCAGCTCGACTCGGGCACTCTGCTGACGTACGACGGCGACGGCCACACGGCGTACGGCCGCGGCAGCGACTGCATCGACAGCGCGATCAACCGCTACCTCCTCCAGGGCAAGCCCCCACAGGACGGCAAGCGCTGCTGACCAGCACACCGCCCGACCGCACCCGGTTCGGGGCACCCGGTTTAACCCTGTAGACTGAGCGCCGCTGCTGATGAGAACCTCCCTTCGGGGCAGCTCTCGTCGTCCCAGCGGTGCCGCCTTAGCTCAGTTGGCCAGAGCAACGCACTCGTAATGCGTAGGTCTCGGGTTCGAATCCCGAAGGCGGCTCCGGAAAACCCCAGGACTCACTCGCCGTGACCTGGGGTTTTTCCTTTTCCTTGACTTTCTGCCCGAAGTCTCACCGGAGTTGTCAGACGGCTGCGAGGGGCTCCGGTGGACAAGCGTGCGTGACGGGTGCACGGGCGGTGACATGGGGCAGGCGACTTTGCTCAGGCGGAGTCTCGGCCGGTTGTCCGAACTCGACAACGCGTGCGCTCACCGGGGAAGGAAATCGACCCCGGCCGCTCATGACTCCGGGCACAATGAGCCCGTGCGTGAACGTGGTTACCCCGCCGGCCATCGCTCCGAGGAGCAGAGGAAGAAGGCCGCAGCGGACCCGCTGGGCTTCGACTTCGAGGGCGCGGCCGGCCGTGCGATCGCCCGACTGTCAGGTGAGACCGTCGTGATTCAGGACGACAACAGCGTTGACGGCATGCCGGATCTGCGGATCGACCTCGATCCTTCAGCTGCCGTGATCGCTTGATCGACGGCGCCCAGGGCCAGGTCGCCTCGATCCGCAGCCAGCTGCGGCGGGCGTGCTCGGTCAGCTTCGCCGGCGGATGGTAGGGGCGGAAGCGCATCGTTGCGGGCTCGGCGTCGAAAAGATCCCCGACGTCGTGCAGGGCCGGCAGACGTACCCAGGCATCGAGATCGGCGGCGATGTCCGCGGCGAGCATCCAGCCGCGGTTCACATCCCAGGCCTGGGAGGGGAGGTTGTGCAGGCCCATCGCCTTGTTCGTCCGCACCCGGTTCTGGACTTCGGCGTGGTCGCGGTGGAGGGCATCGAGGAACTGGGGCTGGGAGGGGAGCCGGCGATGCCCCACATGTGCCGGACGTTCGTCGCGGTGATGCTGCGGCGCCAGCCGGTCCGCCGCTCGAACGCGGTCAGCTTCTTGATCTGGCGTCCACAAGGGCGGACCTGCCGCACGATCAGGCGCATCTCCTGCCGCCAGCCCGCGCGGGTGTTCAGGTCGGTCAACTCGGCGACGAAGTAGCCCTCCTGGCGACCGCTGTTCTGCTCGTCGTCGGCGACCTGGTCGCCAACGCAGTGTTGCTGTGGGGGGCTCCGGTGGGGCTCCGGTGGTTGTCCTTCGGGTGCCGAGCCTGGGTGCATGGGCGCGGGACGGGGGGTGGGTGGTCGGGTGGGCCAGGGGTGAGGGGTTCCGGCGGGCGGGGCGGGGCGGCGGGACGCGGCGGTGAGGGAGGGGCTGAGCTGCGGGGACGGCTTCGGGGAGGGACCGGACTCACGAGGCGGGGGCGCCCGCGGGCGGCGGGAGCCGGGCCCGGCGGGAGCGGGCGTGGAGCCGGCTTCGAGCGGGCACCGCGGTCCGCGATAACCGCGCGATACGGGGCTCATATCCGGCGCCATCACAGTGGAGCCGATCTCGTTCATCCCCCTGCTGCCGCCCGTCCCCCGCCTGAGGACCCGCACACGTCGCCGGGACAGGCTGCTGATCCGAGACTTCTTCCCTAACAGAGGTGACAAGCCGTGAGCATTGACCCCAAGACGATCGTGCACGGGATCCTGGCCGACGACCTGGAAGTGGACCCCGCGGAGATCGCCGACAACGTCCTCTTGCGCACCCTTGAGCTGGATTCCCTCGCCATCGCCGAGCTGATCGTCCGCATCAAGGAGGAGACGGGCGCTGACCTCGGCGGCGACGAGAGCCGCATGGTGGACTTCACGGTCGGGGACGTCGTCGCCCTGGCCCACTCCGCCCTGGAAGCCGCGTGACCGGAGGACCCGTCGTCATCACCGGCACCGGCCTGGTGACTCCCGCGGGCACGGACGTCGACGCGACCTGGGACGCACTGCGCGAGGCCCGGTCGCCCGAGTCCGGCGACCCGGAGCCGCTGGCGGGTACGGGGGTGTGGCACAGCTTGAGGGTGCCCCCGCTGGGGGAGCAGCTGACCGGCCGGGGCACCGCGCGTACCGACCCCTTCATACGGTTCGCGCTGGTGGCGGTGGAGCAGGCGCTCGCCGAGGCGGGGCTGGATCCGCAGTCCTGGGACGGCAGCCGCATCGGCGTCGTGGTGGGCTGCGGGCTGGGCGGGGTGACCACCCTGGAGGAGGGTCACCAGCGGATGTCGCAGCGCGGCCCCGGGATGGTCTCGCCGTACCTGCACCCGCGTTCGCTGATCAACATGGCGGCGGGCACGATCGCGATGCGCCTGGGAATCACCGGGCCCAGCCACACGGTGGTCGCGGCCTGCGCCTCGGGAGCCGCCGCGATCGGCCTGGCCAAGACGCTCCTGGACGCCGGGATTTCTGACACGGTCATCGCCTGTGGCACGGACGCGGGGGTCACCCCGCTCGTGGTCTCCGGCTTCGCCCGGATGGGAGCCCTGTCGCAGCACAAGGGGCTGGACGCCTCCCGGCCGTTCGCCGAGGACCGCGACGGTTTCGTCATCTCCGAAGGGGCGGGGGCCGTGGTCATGGAGCGCCCGGCGACCGCCCGGGCCCGCCACGCCCGGGTGCTCGGCCGGCTGCTCGGCTACGGCAGCACCTCCGACGCGTACCACCCGGTCTCCCCGCATCCCGAAGGGGTGGGTGCCGAGGCGGCCGTCCGGCAGGCGCTCGCCCAGGCGGGCCTTGCCCCGAAGGACGTCGGGACCTTCAACGCACATGGCACGTCCACGCCGCAGAACGACCGGTCGGAGGCCCAGCTCATCGCCCGGGTGTTCCCCCACGGGCCGTCGGTGACGGCGAACAAGGGGCTGCTCGGGCACACCCTCGGCGCCTCCGGCGCCATCGAAGCCGTTCTGACGCTGCGCAGCCTGCGCACGGGAACGGTCCCGCCGATCGCGCACACGGTCCGGGCCGATCCGGACCTGCCCGACATCGACCTCGTGCTGGGGAGCGCGCGCCGCCACGGCGCGTCCGTCGCCGTGAGCACGTCCTTCGGTTTCGGCGGCAGCAACTCGGCGCTGGTGCTGGACGTCTGACCCATCCACAGATCCGTGCGACCCGACCCACCCCAGGGGAGTCATGACGCAACGCGAAGAGGAATTGGCCCGCGTTCTCGCCGGGCCCGAGTTCGCCATCACCCGACCGGTCGACCAGAGCGTCCGCGACTACAGTCTGCTGACCCTCCGCCGTGCGAAGCTCCTCAACCAGGCGGGTTTCACCTCGAATTCACACTGGCTGGGCCGCGGTGACAGTGCCGGGTTCCCCGGCTTCCTGCGCACCATGGGCTGGATCGGCGCGTACGACCTGTCCCTGCTCAACGTCCTCGTCTCCCATCAGATCGCCGGGGACGCGCTGCTCAGTCACGCGGGACCGGTCCAGCTGCGCAGTTACGGCCCGGAGATCGACAGCATGGGCAAGGTCTACTGCTTCGCGGCCTCCGAGCTGCACGCCGGGTCCGACCTGAAGCGGGTGCGCACCACCGCGACGTACAGCTCGCAGGACCGGGAGCTGATCCTCAGCACTCCAGGGCCGGCCGACAGCAAGGTCTGGATCGGCAACAGCCTGCACTCGGGCGACGTCGCCATGGTGCTCGCCCGGCTCGTGGTCGCCGGCCGCGACGAGGGCCACCACTGGATACGGGTGCCCCTGAGGGCCGGCGGGAAGGTGCTGCCCGGCGTGAGCATCGGGCGGGCGGAGCCGAAGGGTGGGGTCACGGCCAACCAGACCGGGGTTCTGTCCTTCACGGACTGCCGGCTTCCGGTGTCGGCCCTGATGAACCGGTGGGCGTCGATCGACGCCGACGGCACCTACAGTTCTCCGCTGCCCCGCCACCGGCGCTTCGAGGAGTGCCTGGCGACCTTCACCCACGAGCGGCTGTTCCCGTCGGTGGGCGCCGCGCACGCGCAGCGCCTCGCCTGCGCGGTCACCACCCGGTTCGCGGCCGTGAAGCAGTCCTTCGGGTCCCCGCTCCTCGGCCACGCCCACTACCGTACGCGGCTGACGACCGCGGTGGGCCGGGCGCTCGCTTCCCGGTACGCCTTGGAGGCGCTGGCGGACATCGCGGTCGCCCGCGCCTCGGACGGCCCGCCGGCCGGCGACCAGGTGCTGCACGCCCTGATCTCCTGTGGCAAGTCCGGGTCCACCGGCGACGCCCGGCACACCCTCGCCGAGACGCGCGAGTTGTGCGGCGGGCTCGGCTACCACGACGCGAACCAGATCGCCCCGCTGCTGCACGACTACGAGATAGCCGTCACCTTCGGCGGGGACAACACCGTCCTCGGCTATCAGGCCACCCGCTACGCCCTGCGGCAGCGCAAGGAGTTCGACGCGGCGCTCGACGAGGCCGTCGCAGCCGCCGGCGGCCTGGACTGCGTACACCGGCTGCGCGCGATCTGCGACGCCCTGCTGGACCACGTCGACGAGCACGGTCCGGGTGAGGCCACCACGCGGTGGACGCGGGCGGTCCACCAGCTCCTGGCGCTGGGGTGGTGGGCGGCGCAGGCCGGGACCCCGCTGGAGAACCGGCTGCTGGGCCAGTACGCGGCGAGTTGTGTGCTGGAGCACGCGCTGGCCGGCCTCCGGGCCGGGATCCTGGACCAGGACGACGTCCTGCGTCTGGAAGCCGAGCGCCAGGAGGCGGCCGGCGCCGCGTTCGACGCCGGTGAACTGCTGGAGCTGCTCGCGGTGCCCGAGGAGCTGATCACCGCTCCCATCGCCCGCCCGGACTTCGCGGAACGCCATGTGGCCGCGGCCTACGAGGGGCGGATGCTGTCCGCCGTGGGCTCGTCGGCGTACGGAGAGGAGTTCGTCCATGACCGGTCCGCATGACGGTGGCGGCGCGGTCATCACCGGTATCGGCACCTGTCTGCCGGATTCCGTGGTCACCAATGACGAGGTGTCACGGAACCTGGACACCGACCACGCGTGGATCCACAGCCGCACGGGCATCGCGACGCGGCGCCGGGTCGCCCCCGGGATCCAGACGGGCGACCTCGCGGTCGCCGCCGGCGCGGCCGCGCTGAAGTCGGCCGGGCGGGACCACTGCGACCTGGTCCTGCTGGCGACCACCACCCCGGACCGGCGCTGTCCGGCCACCGCACCGCGGGTGGCGTCCGAACTGGGGCTCCAGGCCGCCGCGTTCGACCTGGCCGCCGTCTGCTCGGGCTTCGTCTACGGGCTCTCCGTGGCCGGGTCGATGATCAATGCGGGGAGCTGCGACAGTGTCCTGCTCATCGGCGCGGACGTCTACTCCTCGATCGTGGATCCCGACGACCGGGTGACGGCCCCCCTGTTCGGAGACGGGGCCGGCGCGGTCCTGCTGGAGCGGGGCCGCGCGGACGAACCGGGTGCGGTGCTCCGTACGGAGCTGGGCAGCGACGGCACAGGGGACGGACTCATCACGATTCCCAAGGACTCCGCCTACCTGACCATGGACGGGCCCGAGGTCTACAAACGGGCCGTGACGACCATGGCGGAATCCGCCCGGTCCGTTGCCGGGCGGGTGGGCTGGGATCTCGCGGATATCGACGCCTTTATCGGGCACCAGGCGAACATTCGCATCCTGAAGGCGGTGGCAAAACGCCTGGGGCTGCCGGCGGAACGCGTGATCTCGAATATCGAGGACGTGGGGAATACGGCTGCGGCCTCCATTCCGCTGGCGTTGGCCGACGCCGCCGTGGCAGGCCGGATCAAGGAGGGTGACCGGCTGCTGCTGACGGCCTTCGGGGGCGGCCTCACCTGGGGATCTTCAGCCGTCGTCTGGACGGGTGCGGAACCGGTGTGCGACGTACGGGGCTGATCCGGAGCGCCGCTGAACGGTGGCGCGGACGCAACGATGGTCATGTTGACTCGATACGTGCCCGATAACGCACCTCAATAGCTTTTCAAGGGCACGGTACATCACGGTGGACGGAGGCTTGGAAGATGGCGGTGACAGCCGGACATCCGGCGAATTCCTACGATGTGACGCTCGACGCGAAAGACGCGGAAATGGTCGAGGAAATCGCCTGGAAACTCGTCACGCATGCGTCGGGACAGACCGACGACCCCGCCTGGGTGGCGGCTGCCAGGAACTCCTGGCACGAACTGCCGGTCGCGCTGCGCCGGACCCTGGCCGACTTCCGGCGCGATTCGGGCCCCGGCGGCGGGCTGCTGCTGCGTGGGCTGCCGGTCGGCGCCCTGGACCTCCCGGTGACCCCGGACGTCAAGGGATCGGTCCAGCGGGAGCCGTCCATCGGGGCCGCCGTGCTGCTGATGATCGCCTGCGGCTTGGGCGATCCCGGGGCGTTCCGGCCGGAGAAGGGCGGGGCCCTCGTCCAGGACGTCGTGCCCGTCCCCGGCATGGAGGAGTTCCAGGGCAACGCGGGCTCTACGCTCCTGACGTTCCACAACGAGAACGTCTTCCACGAGCACCGTCCCGACTTCGTGATGCTGCTGTGCCTGCGCGCCGACCCCGAGGGCCGGGCGGGCCTGCGGACGGCCAGCATCCGCCAGGTGCTGCCGCTGCTCTCCGCCCGGACCGTCGAGGCCTTGTGGGCGCCGGAGTTCATCAGCGAGCCGCCCCCCTCCTTCGGTATGAGCGACTTCCGGGCCGAGCCGGCGCCGGTGCTCAGCGGCGACCCGCTGGATCCCGACGTCCGCGTCGACCTGTCCGCGACCACCGCGGCCACCGCGCGGGCCGCCGAGGCCCTGCGCGTCCTGCAGGAGCAGTTCGACCGCAACGCGACGACCCACCGCCTCGATCCGGGCGAGCTGGCCATCGTCGACAACCGGGTCACCGTGCACGGCCGCACCGAGTTCACCCCGCGATACGACGGCACCGACCGCTGGCTCCAGCGCACCTTCGTGATGACCGACCTGCGTCGGTCGCGAGGGCTGCGTCCGGCCGACGGATACGTGCTGGGAGACCTTCCGTAGCCGCCGCCTCCTCCCGGGCGAACCACCGGCAGTGAGCGATGAGTTGGAGTGCGATGACGAGCATGCAGACCAGGCTGAGGCCGTCCGCTCCGGATACCTCGGCGCAGCCACCTCAGAAGGTCCCGTCCCAGGCGCCGCCCGAGAAAGAGGTCGGGCTGCGTTCCCTGTTCCCCTATCTCCAGGGGCGCTGGCGCACCCTGGGGGTCGTCGCGGTGCTCTCCCTGGCGACGACCCTGCTCACCCTCAGCCAGCCGGTGATGACCCGTGAGGTGCTGGCCAACATCGAGGCGGGAAAACCGGTCGGGTCACTGGTGGCGCTGCTGGTCGCGGCGCTGCTGGTGGTGGCCGTGCTCAGCGGGTTCCGCGACTACATGCTCCAGCGCGCCGCCGAGGGCCTGGTGCTCACCGCCCGCCGCCGGCTGGTGGCCCGGCTGCTGCGGATGCCCATCATCGAGTACGACCAGCGCCGTACCGGGGACCTCCTGTCGCGGGTCGGCGCCGACACCACCCTGCTGCGGGCGGTGGTCACTTCCGGCCTGTTCGACACCGTCACCAACGTCCTCATGGTCCTGGGCTCCGCGGGCATGATGTTCATCATCGACCCGACCCTGTTCGCGGCTACGGCCCTCGGGATCGGCGCGGGCGTCGCCGGGGTGCTCGGCCTCGCCCGCCGGGTCCGCGGGGCCTCCCGGGACGCACAGGACCGCATCGGTGAGATGACCTCCGCGGTCGAGCGCGCGATCTCCGCGGTACGCACCATCCGCGCCAGCGGAGCCGAGGAGCGCGAGGCCCGGGCCGTGGACGGCTACGCCAAGGACGCCTTCGACGCGGGCATGCACATCGCCAAGCTCCAGGCGATGATCAACCCGATCACGTCCACCACGATCCAGCTGGCGTTCCTGGTCGTGCTGGGCCTGGGCGGCGCCCGGGTGGCCAGCGGCGCGATCCAGGTCGGGGACCTGGTCGCCTTCGTGCTCTTCCTCTTCATGCTCTGGTTCCCGCTCGGCCGCGCCCTGACCGGCTACGCCCGGCTCCAGACCGGGCTCGGTGCCCTGCAGCGTATCGAGGAAGTGCTGCGGCTCCCGCAGGAGACCGACCCGGCGGATCCCGCCGACCTCGCCGCCGGACAGGCTCCCGGCCACGGTCCGCTCTCGGTCCGGGAGCGCACCGAGCCGCAGGCCGCCGCAGCCGCCGCGCCCGCGATCGAGTTCGACCGGGTCTCCTTCGGCTACGGCAACGGCGAGACCGTCCTGCGTGACGTCTCGCTCACGGTGCCGCGCGGCACCCGCACCGCGCTGGTCGGCCCCTCGGGCGCGGGCAAGTCCACGCTGCTCTCCCTGGTGGAGCGGTTCTACGACGTCACCTCGGGCGCGGTGCGGGTCGGCGGTACCGACGTACGCGAACTGCCGCGCCCGCAGCTGCGCCACTCGCTCGGCTACGTCGAGCAGTCGGCGCCGGTCCTCGCGGGAACCGTGCGGGACAACCTGTCCCTGGCGTCCCCCGACGCGTCGGACGAGGAGATGCGGGAGGTGCTGCGCTCGGTCAACCTGGAGCAGGTGATCATGCGCGCTCCCCTCGGCCTGGACACTCAGGTCGGCGAAGGCGGTGTCCTGCTCTCCGGCGGGGAACGCCAGCGGCTTGCCCTGGCCCGCACCTTCCTGGCCTCCCCGCCGATCATGCTGCTCGACGAGGCGACCAGCAACCTCGACGCCCGCAACGAGGTGCTCATGAGGAACGCGATCAACGAGGTCATCGCCGACCGCAGCCTGCTCGTGGTGGCGCACCGGCTGTCCACCGTCGTGGACAGCGATCAGATCGTGGTGCTCGAACATGGTGAGGTCGTCGCGACCGGAAGCCACGACGAACTCACCGACAGCAGCCCGCTCTACCGTGAACTGGCGAGCCACCAGCTGCTCATCAAATAGCGAAGCTCCAACGGCCCCCGCCGAAGGGCAGTCCCCACTCCACCTGACCAAAGTCAGGGGCGGGCGCCTGTCCTTCGGTCATAGTGCGGGCCGGGTACGTACCGTACGGTCAGCCGCGGACGGGGGTACTCGTGCCGGCGGCCAGGCCCCGGCCATCGGGAACGTGGAGGAAGAGACTCATGAGCGAACCGTGGGGGAGCGCTGACGAGCAACCGCCCTGTCCGGCCGGGCCGATGTCCGTACTCGCCTTCCCGGCGGTCCGGGGCATCGGCCTCTCCACGGAGCAAGTGGCCTTGAGGACCGACGGCGGGCGGACCGCTGACGATCCCGCCCCCGGCGCACGCGTCCTCGGCGCGCTGGTACGAGCCCACCTCTTCACCCGCGTCAACGCGGTCGCCGGCCTGCTGTGCGTGGCCATCGCGTTCACCGGCCCCGTCCAGGACGCGCTGTTCGTCGTCGTCATGGCGGCCGCCACGGCCCTCGGCGTGATCCAGGAGTTCCGTGCCCGGCGGACCACGGAGCGGCTGGCCGCCGCCGGGGAGAGCCGGCCGCGGGGCTGGCGCGACGGGAAGCTGGTCCCGCTCGGCGCCCGGGAGCTCGTCCTCGACGACGTCGTCGAACTCGAACCCGGGGACCGGGTCCTGGTGGACGGGCGGATCGTCGGCGCAGAGGACCTGGAGGTCGACGAGTCCCCGGTACCCGGCGAGGCCGATCCGGTCGTCAAACAGCGGGGCGACCCCGTACGGTCGGGCGGCTTCGTCGTCGCCGGCACCGGGGCGTACGTCGTCACCGGGGCCGGCGCCCGCGCCGCCCGGTTCGCCGCGGAGCCCGCACGCTTCACCCTCGCCGACTCCGAACTGGGCCGGAGCGTCATCACGCACCTCATGCACGCCGGGTACGTGCTCGTCCCCGCTTCGATCGCGCTGGTCATCGGCCAGTTGACGGTCGGCCGGGGCGACCTGCGCGAAGCCGTCCGCGACATGGTGGGCGCGCTGCTGCCGATGCTGCCCGGGGGGCTGGTGCTGTTCACCTCGATGGCCTTCTCCGTCGCCGTCATACGCCTGGGGCGCCAGCGATGTCTGGTGCGGCAGGTGCCCGGGATCGAGCGCATCGGCCGGGTGGACACCGTCTGCATGGGCACCGCCGCCCCACTCACCGAGGCCGCGATGGACGTCGAGGCGGTGCACACCCTGGACGAGGACGCGCCCGTCGCCGAACTGCTGGGCGCCCTGAGCCGCGCCGAGGACCGGCCAGACGCGAGCATGCGGGCAATCGCCGGCCGCTTCCCCGCCCCCGCCGGCCGGCAGATCCTCGAAAGCCGGTCCTGCCGCCCGTCCCTGGACCCCGGATGGAGCGGAGCGACCGTCAGCTGCGACCACGGCCGTGCGCAGACGTGGCTGCTCGGCGCACCCGACCTGCTCCTGCCCGGCTGGCACTCGCTGCGTGTCGTTGCCGACTCGTACGACGCCAAGGGCATGCACGTCCTGCTCCTCGCCCGGTCCGACACGGGCCTGGCCGCCCTGCTCGCCGCCCCGGACGCGGTGCCCGAGTACGCGGACCCCGTCGCGCTGGTGGTCGTCAGGCAGCGGGTCGGCCCGGAGGCAGCCGAGACCCTGCGCCGCCTGGACGGGCAGGCTGTGGCCGTGGAGACCGTGTCCGAGCGGACCGGGCCGCAGCGCAGGCGGGCCGTCGTCGGGGAGCTCCAGGCGCGCGGTCACCGCGTCGCGATGGTCGGTCACGGCGTCGAGGACCTGCCGGCGCTCCGGCAGTCCGACACCGCCGTCTCCTCGGGATCGGGCACCGCCGCCGCCCGCAGCGCAGCGCAGCTCGTCCTGCCCGGGCCCTCCCTCTCGGCCCTGCCCTCGGTCATCGCCGAAGGCAGGCGGCTCATCGGCAGCGTCGAGCGGATCGCCGCCCTCTTCCTGACCAAGGCGGTGTTCGGCGCGCTGCTGGCGCTCGCAGTCGTGGTCGCGGACGTCCCCTACCCCTTCCTGCCGCGGCAGCACACCCTGATCGCCTTCCTGGGCGTGGTCCTCCCGGCGCTGTTCCTGGTGTTCGCCCGGGGGACGGACCGCCTCGCACCGCCCTTCGCCGGCCGAGGACTGCGGTTCGCCGCCCCCGCGGGCGCCCTGGCCGCGGCCGCCACCTGCGCCGCGTACGTGACGGCGCGCACGGTCCACGGCGGCGATCCCCGGGCCGCGGCCTCCGCCGGCCTGCTGAGCCTCTTCCTCGCCACCCTCTGGGTCCTGGCCGTAGTCGTACGGCCCTTCGGGCGGCGCGGGCTGCTGCTGGTCGCCGGCGTGGGCCTGGTGTTCCTGGCCGTGCTGCTGGCGCCGCCCCTGCGGGAGTTCTTCCGGATCGCCCCCCTCGGAGCCGGGGCGACCTGGACCGCCGTGGCCGCCGCCGCGGCCGCCGGCCTCGGGCTGGAGACCGTGTGGGCCGGCCTGCGCCGCCGGGCCGCGCGGGTGGAGCCCGTACACGAGGAGGGGCCTCCCGGCCCTCGGACCGGGAGGCCCCCGCGCGCCTTCCCCGCGCCCGTCAGCCCGCGCAGGTGTGAACCCGTTCGCGGATCAGGTTCCAGGCGGCGTCCAGCCGTACGGCGCGGGCCCGCGACGCGTCGTCGGTGAAGCGGGTGTGCGCCCGCCGCTCGCGGTAGAGCAGCAGGGTCAGATTCACCAGGAACCCGGCGGCCTCCTCGCGGGGGGCTCCGGGCCCGGCGGCCACCGCGTCGATCCGGTCACGGGCCCGGGGCACGTCACCCAGCAGCAGCCACAGCTGGGCCAGGTCGGCGCCGGGCAGGAACACGGCGCTGCTCGCCCAGTCGATCAGGGCGTGACCGCTGCCGGTGCGCACCACGTTCGCGAGCACCAGGTCCCCGTGCCCGATCTCCCGCGGCGGCCCGGCCAGCTCCAGCAGCCGGGCCGTGGCCGCCCCGTGCGCCTCGTCGAGGACGCCCTGGGCGCGAATGCCCTCCAGCATCGGCCGGTAGTCGACGCGCCAGGACTCCGGTACGCGGGGGCGCCAGCCGCGCAGCCGACGCACGGCGGCGAGCACCCCCGTCAGGTCGGCGTCCGACACCGGAGCGGCCGGGAACCGCTCCGGTGCCACCACCTCGCCCGGCAGCCGCTCCAGGACCAGCACCGCGTGCTCCCGGTCGGAGGCGAAGCGCCGCGGCACCGCCACCGGTGGCGGCGAGGCCTCGAAGAGGTCGTACGCCTCGATCTCGCGCAGGCTCTGGCGGCGCCACTCGGGCGTGCGCACCTTCGCGACCACCTCCGTGCCCTCCAGCTCACCGGAGACCACCAGGGAGGTGCGGCTGCGGTAGACGACCGAGGCCGGCCGGAGCGCGGGGCACACCTCCAGCACCCGGCCCAGCAGCTCCTGTTCGCCCTCGGCCAGGCCGTCGATGAGTTCTTCCGTCAGCATGGGGTCCTCCTCACGTCCGCAGGAATTCGATGAGGCTCTTGTTCACGGCTTCCGGTGCCTCCAGGTAGCCGTAGTGCCCGCAGTCCGGCACGATCTCGAACTCCGCGCCGGGGATCGCCTCGGCCACCTCCCGGCCGAGCCGGGGCGGGGAGATGAGGTCGTCCTGGAAGGCGATGACCCGGGTCGGCACCCGGATGCCCCGGTAGGCCGCACGCCGGTCCGACCGCACGGTGATGCCCAGCTGGGCCCGGTGGCCGGGCCCGGAGGCCCGGGTCAGCTCCAGCACGTCGAGCCAGTCACGGGCGCGCTGGTCGTCGTCGAGGGTGCTGGGCGAGAGCATCTGCATCGCCTCGACGACCGCCTCGTAGGACGCGGGCAGCCGCACTCCCGAGTCGTACAGTTCGATCTCCGCGCGGGAGAGCGCGCCGCGCACCGCGTCCGCGCGGCCCCGGGTGGCCATGAGCACCATGCGGTCCACGAGTTCGGGCCGCGCCAGGGCGAGCTCCTGGGCGATGTACGCGCCCATCGAGGTCCCGGCGACCAGGCAGGGGCCCAGCCGCAGTTCCTCGATCAGCGCGGCCGTGTCGGCGACCAGGTCGTCCAGGCCGAAGCCGCCGGGGCACTCGTCGCTCGGGGCGATGCCCCGGTTGTCGAAGGTGACGACGCGGAAGCCCGCGTCGACCAGGGCGGGCACCTGGTGCAGGTGCCATGCCCGGCCCTTGCTGCCCGAGCCCATGATGAGCAGCACGGCGGGCGCGGAGCGGCCGGAGCCGGGAGGTGCGTCGTCGTAGTAGCTGAGGCGGATGCCGTTGACGTCGATGAGGGGCATGGCGTCAGGCGGTTTCGTTCGGGAGGGACATGGCGGTGACTCCTTCGGTCGGCAGAAGCCGTTCGGACAGGGCATGGGCGATCCGGGCGAGCGCGGCGTCCGACTGCACGAGCCCGAGGTGGTCGGAGTCGACGCCGACGCGGTCGATCCGGCCCGTCACGTGGGGGCGCCACGACTGGTCGTCGCGGCGCGCCAGCTTCTGCGCGGACACCCGTTCCGCCGACACGACCAGCACGTCGCCGTCGAACCGGCCCGGGGCGTGGCCGCGCATCAGCCGCGCGTTGTTCATGAACACATCGAGCACCGCCCGCAGTTCGGCCTCGTCGAGGCGGCCCATCGGGTCGCCGGTGGCGTGCAGGAACTCCCGGTAGCGGGCTGCGGGGAAGGCTCCGCCGGCCAGCTCCTGCGGGGCGACGTCGAAGCCGGCGTCGCGCAGGTTGTGGGCGAACACCTCGGCAAGGGGCGGCTCCGCGCCCGCCGCCCGGCGCCGCGGGTAGGCGTCCAGGAAGGTCAGCAGCTCCACCTCCTGGCCGCGCCGACGCAGCTCGGTGGCCATGGCGAAGGCCACGTTCCCGCCGAGTGACCAGCCGAGCAGCCGGTACGGCCCCTCCGGCTGCACCTGCCGGATCAGGTCGGCGTACTCGGCGGCCATCTCCTCCAGGGTGGCGGGCAGCGCGCCGTCGCCGTCGAGCCCCGAGGCCTGGATCGCGTACACCGGGATCTCGGCGGGCAGATGGCGTACGAGCCCCGAGTAGCACCAACTCATCCCGGAACCGGGGTGGACGCAGAACACCGGACGTTCGGAGCCCGAGGCCCGCAGCGGCAGCAGTCGTTCCATCGGCTCCCGGGCGCCGCGGGCGGCGAGCCGCGCCGTGAGGTCCGCGACGGACGGCGCGGCGAACAGGTCCCGCACGGCCATCTCCACACCCAGCTCGCTCCTGGCCCGCTCCACGAGCCGGATCGCCAGCAGGGAGTGGCCGCCGAGGTCGAAGAACCCGTCGTCGGGACCGACCAGGTCCAGTTCCAGCACCTCGGCGAACAGCCGACACAGGGCCTCTTCGCGCGGAGTGCGCGGGGCCCGGCCGCTTGTGGCGTGGTACGCGGGCACGGGCAGGGCGCGGTGGTCGAGCTTGCCGTTCGTCGTCAGCGGCAGCGCGGGCAGGACAGTGACGGCCGCGGGCACCATGTACTCGGGCAGCAGCTCCCGCAGCCGCCGGCGCAGCGCCGCGGGGTCCGCGGCGGTGCCCGGCTCCGGGACCGCGTAGCCGACCAGCCGGCGCTCGCCCGGCGTGTCCTCTCGGACCAGCACCGCGGCCTGCGCGATCCCGGGCAGGCGGGTCATGGCCACTTCGATCTCGGCCGGCTCGATGCGCATGCCGCGCAGCTTGACCTGGGTGTCGGTGCGGCCCAGGTACTCCAGCTGGCCGTCCCGGTTCCAGCGGACCAGGTCGCCGGTGCGGTACATGCGGCTGCCGGGCGGCCCGTAGGGGTTGGCGACGAAGCGCTCGCCGCTGAGGGAGGGCCGGCCCAGGTAGCCGCGGGCGAGGCCGGGGCCGCTCACGTACAGCTCGGCGGGCACGCCGGGCGCCACGGGCTGTAGGGCTTCGTCCAGGGCGTAGACCGAGGTGTCGGCCACCGGGCCGCCGATCGGCGGGGTGACCGCGCCCGCCAGGGGCCCGCTCATGGTGGCGCAGACCGTCGCCTCGGACGGGCCGTACGAGTTGAGCATCAGCCGTCCTGCGGACCAGCGCCGGACCAGCTCGGGCGGGCAGCTCTCGGCTGCCACGACCAGCGTCATGTCGGCGGGCAGCGCCCCTTCGGGGATCAGCTGGAGCACCGCCGGCGGGATCGCGGCGTGGGTGACGCACTCGCGTACCGCCAGCTCCGCGAGCTCGCGGCCCGGGACGGTCTCCGGGGGTGCGATGACCAGCGTCGATCCGGTCAGCAGTCCCATGGACAGCTCCCAGACCGCGCCGTCGAAGGCGGGGGAGAGGTGGTGCAGGACCCGGCTGCCCGGGACGACCGCGGCGTGCGAGGTGAAGATGTCCACGAGGCCGGGCAGGCCCGCGTGGGTCACCGTCACCCCCTTGGGGCGGCCGGTCGTGCCCGAGGTGTAGATGACGTAGGCCGGGTGGAGCGGGGTGAGCGGGGCCGTCCGGTCGGCGTCGGTCAGGTCGTCCGTGTCCTGGCCGGCGAGCAGCACAGCCGTCGCGGGGGTGTCCAGCACCAGCCGGGGCACGGCGGTGGCCGCAAGTGCGCTGTCGGTGCTGCTCGTCGTCACGAGGACCACAGGCGCCGCGTCCTGGAGTGTGCCGGTGATCCGCTCCGTGGGATGCCCGGGATCGAGCGGCAGGAAGGCGGCGCCGGTCTTGGCGGCCGCCAAGACCGCCACGGCCAGTTCGGTGGAGCGCGGCAGCGCCAGGGCGACCAGCCGCTCCGGCCCGGCCCCGTGCGAGATCAGCAGCCCGGCCAGACGGTTGGCGCGCGTGTTGAGCTCCGCGTAGCTCAGCGACTGGTTGCGCAGGACGAGCGCCTCGGCGTCCGGCCGCTGCCGGACGTGCCGCTCGAAGAGCTCCGCGAAGGTGGCCGGAGCGAGCTCCTTGGCCGGGCCGTTCGCCTGCCGGAGCACCCGGTGGCGCTCCTCGGGCCCCAGTACGTCGATCCGGCTCAGCGGTTGTGCGGGATGCGCGGCCGCCTCACTGAGCACCCGGACGAACCGGTCGACCAGGGCCTGGGCCGTCGAGCGGTCGAAGAGGTCGGTGCTGTAGTCGAGGACGCCCGTGATCCCGGCCGGGGCGTTGTCCTCGCCGCGGCGTTCCGACACCGAGAAGCCGAGGTCCACCTTGGCCGCGGTCGCCGTCCCGCCGGCGCGGGAGATCGTCAGACCGCCCGGCAGGGTGGGGCCGCCCTGTGCCCCGGCTCCCCTCGGCCCGGTGTTCTGCAGCGAGAGCACCACCTGGAAGAGGGGGTGGTGGGAGAGGGAGCGGGTGGGGTTGAGGGCTTCGACGAGGCGTTCGAAGGGGAGGTCTTGGTGGGCGTAGGCGGCGAGGTCGTTTTCGCGGACTCGGTCGAGGAGTT